>CAXTWJ010000307.1:0-3600 GCA_964247925.1 uncultured Sphingomonas sp. | reverse complement strand
ACCTCGGCGAAGTCGATCGCGTGCAGCGCGTCGGCGACCGACAGCTTCTCCAGCTTGTCCTGCACCTTCGCGCGCTTGCGCATCCCGGCGGTGTCGATCAGCCGCACGGGCCGCGTGCCGCCCTTCGGGTCCGGCCAGTCCCAGTTGATCGCGATCGAGTCGCGCGTGATGCCGGCCTCCGGCCCGGTGATCAGCCGCTCCTCGCCCAGCATCCGGTTGATCAGCGTCGATTTGCCCGCATTGGGCCGGCCGACGATCGCGAGCTTCAGCGGCGCGTCGGGGCTCTCGTCCTCGTCCGCCTCGACCGCGTCCTTGCCTTCCAGATGCGGCAGCAGCGCCTCGAACAGGTCGCCCACGCCCTCGCCATGCTCGGCGGACAGCTGCACGGCGTCGCCGAAGCCGAGCGCCAGCGCCTCCAGCACGCCCTGATCGCCCGCGCGCCCCTCCGCCTTGTTCGCCGCCAGCACGATCGGCGTCGTCGAGCCGCGCAGCCAGCGGGCGATCTCCTCGTCCAGCGGCGTCACGCCCGCGCGCGCATCGACCAGGAACAGCGCGACATCGGCCTCCGCCACCGCGGATTCGGTCTGGCGCCGCATCCGACCGGGCAGCGACTGCGGATCCTCGTCCTCATAGCCGGCGGTGTCGATGACGCGGAAATCGAGGCCGACCAGGTGCGCGTCGCCCTCCCGCCGGTCGCGCGTGACGCCGGGCCGGTCATCGACCAGCGCCAGCTTCTTGCCGACGAGCCGGTTGAACAGGGTCGATTTGCCGACATTGGGCCGGCCGACGATCGCGACGGTGGGAAGGGGCATGGCGCGGCCCTACCCCAGCGATGTGATCCCGTCACCTCGCGGCCGTCAACGATAGGCCGTGACCCGCCCGCCACTATCCAGCGTATACAGCAGCTGGCTCGCCACGATCGGCGGCAGGGTGAACGGCACCTTGGTCTCGATCACCTGGCCCATTGTCCCGTCGGTCGGACTGGCGAACGCCAGCTGCCCGCGTGAATTGGTCATCGCCAGCCGATTGCCCGCCAGCACCGGACCGTACCACTGGATCGCGTTCTTCTTCTTCTTTTCGTTCTGGAAGCGCGGCAGCTGCGCGATCCAGCGCGCCTTGCCACTGGTCTTGGACAGGCAAACCAGCCGGGCATCGTCGGTGACGACATACAGCCACTCGCCCGCCAGCCACGGCGTCGAGATGCCGGCGACGTTCTGTTCCCACAGGCGCCGACCGGTCGAGAGCTCCAGGGCGACCATGCGCCCACCCTGGCCGACCGCATAGACGCGGCCCGAGTCGATGACGGGGTCGGCATCGATGTCGGCGATCGACGACACCGACGTGGTGATGGATGTGCGCGACAGCGCGTCCTGCCACAGCACGCGGCCATTCTCGTAGCGATAGGCGGAAAGCTCGCCGCTGGAGAATCCCGCGACGACGGACCCCTGCGCCGCCGCCGGTGCCGCCACGCCGAACACGCCCTGCGACTCGGCGGTGCCCTGCGCCGTCCAGCTCACCGCGCCGTCCGCCTGGTTGAGCGCGAACAGCTGGTTGTCCTGCGTCAACACATAGACGACGCCGTTGGCGATCGTCGGGCTGCCGCGCAGCGGACCGCCCGGGCGCACTTTCCACAGCTGCTTGCCGTCGGCCGCGTTCAGCGCCGCGACATCGCCCAGCCCGTCGGTCGCATAGACCTTGCCGTCGTCATAGCTGACCCCACCGCCGAAGCGGACCGGGCGTTCCTTCTTGCCCTCGGCGAGCGGCACCTGCCACAGCGCCGCGCCGGTATCGGCCCGGAACGCGCGCACCGTCGCATCGACGTCCGTCACGAACAGCTTGCCGTCGGCCACCACGGGCGTCGCGGCGAGCCGCTCCCGGTTGGAACCGCCATTGATCTTCGCGACCCACGCCCGCGCGATGCCGTTGCCCAGCGCCAGCTGACCCAGCGACTTGGCCGCGTTGCCGCCCGACTGCGTCCAACTGTCGTTAGGCGCCGGCGCGGGCAGCAGCACGGCGACGTCGGCGATGGTCTTGTCGGTCTCGACCGCGTTTTCCGACACCAGGATGGGCACGCGATTGCCGACCGTGGGCGTCTTCTTGCCCCCGCCCTTGAACACGCCGCAGCCGGCCAGCGCGAGCATCGCCGCCAGCGTCACCGGGCGCAGGATGGACTTGGTCATGGCTTGGGGATCACTCCGGCGGGTAGGCTATTCGGGGTGGAGGCGGGCGCGGCATCGACGCCCATCAGGCTCGCCATCTGAACGCTGCGTTGACGGATGGACTCGGGCACGTCCTGCGCTCGCGCGATCTGGCCGAACAGCCTGCCCGCCAGGTCGCGGCGATTCTGGCGCAGATAGGCGATCGCGGTCAGCTCGCCCGCGCTGCCGAACCAGGCATTCGCCGGGGTCGCCAGCGGGCGCAGCCGCTCCACCACCGCCTGCGGCGTCAGCGTGTCGAACGCGAGCGTGGTCTGGCGCAGCGTTGCCAGGTCGCGGAACGGCTGCGCGACGCCGCCATCGGCCGCGATCGCGGCGTATTTCGCGACCGCCGCACGATCGTCCCTCGCGTTCGCCAGCGTGTCGGCCTGCGCCAGCATGGCCAGCGCGCGATAGCCGTCGCGGCTGGACTCCGCGAGCGCGGCGAGCGTCGGCGCCGCCTGCTTCTCCTGTCCGCTGCTCAGCTGGTCCAGCGCGGCGGACAGCTGTTCGCCCTGCACCCCGGCCTGCTGCTCGCGATGGTGCCCCCACCACAGGACGCCCGCGAACAGCGCCAGCGCGGCGACCACGGCGACAACCGCCAGCCGGCCCCAACGTCGCCACGCGCCGGCGAGCTGGTCGCGGCGCAGCTCTTCATCGACTTCGCGCAGGAAGGCGACATCGGTGGCGGGCTTGACGGCCAAGGCGAACTCCGGACGGGAAAGGGGTGTGCGGTCCTTAGCCGCGCGGCCCGCGAAACGAAAGTGGGGCTCAGGATCGGGGCGCGTAGACCTGCTCCGGGCCGGGAAAGGTCCGCGCGCGCACCTCGGCGGCGTAACGGCCCGCCGCGTCGCCGATACGTGCCGCCATGTCGTCGTATCGCTTCACGAAGCGCGGCACCCGCTCGAACAGGCCCAGCATGTCCTCCGCCACCAGCACCTGCCCGTCGCACCTGGCGGAGGCGCCGATGCCGATGGTGGGACAGTCCACCAGCAGCGTGACCTCGTCCGCGATCGGCTCCACCACGCCCTCCACCACCAGCGCGAACGCGCCGGCGTCCGCGATCGCGCGCGCGTCCGCGACGATGGTCGCGGCCTCCTCCGGGCTGCGACCGCGCGCGCCATAGCCGCCCAGCGCATTCACCGCCTGCGGCGTCAGCCCGACATGACCCATCACGGGGATGCCGCGTTCGGACAGGAAGGCGACGGTGGGCGCCATCGCCCTGCCCCCTTCCAGCTTCACCGCCGCCGCGCCGGTCTCCTTCAGCAGCCGCGCCGCGCTCGCGAACGCCTGTTCGGGCGACCCTTCGTAGGAGCCGAACGGCATGTCGATCACCACCACCGCGTGATGGCTGCCGCGCACCACCGCCGCGCCGTGCGCCGCCATCATCTCCAGCGTCACGGGC
>CAXTWJ010000306.1:0-3615 GCA_964247925.1 uncultured Sphingomonas sp. | reverse complement strand
GGGCATGGACGCCGTCACCGACACGCTGAACGCCCCGCCGCCAGCCGCCGCGCCGCCGGTCGGTGAGGGCTTGCAGGTCGTTTCGATCGCCAAGAGCTACGACAAGCGCACCGTGCTGACCGACGTGTCGCTGTCGGTCGGGCGCGGCGAGGTGGTCGGGCTGCTCGGCCCCAACGGCGCGGGCAAGACGACGTGCTTCTATTCGGTGATGGGGCTGGTGAAGCCCGATTCGGGTCGCATCATGCTCGACGGCCACGACATCACCGGTCTGCCGATGTACCGCCGCGCGATCCTGGGGTTGGGCTATCTGCCGCAGGAAACCAGCATCTTCCGCGGGCTGACCATCGAGAAGAACATCATGACGGTGCTCGAGCTTGCCGAGCCCGACAAGGCGGCGCGGTCGGTCAAGCTGGAGCGGCTGCTGGAGGAGTTCGGCCTGACCCGGCTGCGCACCGCGCCCGCCATGGCGCTGTCGGGCGGCGAGCGGCGCCGCGCCGAGATCGCCCGCGCGCTGGCCGCCGACCCCTCGATCATGCTGCTCGACGAGCCGTTCGCGGGCATCGACCCCATCTCGATCGCCGACATCCGCGACTTGGTGAAGGACCTGAAGCGCCGCGATATCGGCGTGCTGATCACCGACCACAATGTCCGCGAGACGCTGGACATCGTCGATCGCGCCTACATCATCTATGACGGCCGGGTGCTGTTCACCGGCAGCCCGGAGGAGCTGGTCGCCGACGCGAACGTCCGGCGCCTGTATCTGGGCGAAGGGTTCAGCCTGTAGCGCCATGAGCCTCGCGCCTTCCCTTCAGCTGCGCCAGTCGCAGTCGCTGGTGATGACGCCGCAGCTGCAGCAGGCGATCAAGCTGCTGACGCTGTCGAACCTGGAGATCGAGGGGTTCCTGGCCGAGGAGCTGGAGCGCAATCCCCTGCTCCAGGCGGACGCCACGACCGACGTCGCCACCCCCGAGCGCGCCGTGCCTCAGGAACCCGCGGCCGACGCCCTGGCGGGCGAGGCGGCGCTGGACGTGGACTCGGCCGAGCGGTTCGCGGACGGGCCGTCGGAGACGATCCACACCGGCTCGACCGGCGGCGGCGGCGGTGAGGAGCTGCCCGACCTCGACGCGCTGGCCTGTCCCGACGAAAACCTCCACGATCACCTGCTCGCCCAAGCCGGCGCGGCGGTGGCGGGTCCCGACCAGTTCATCGCCGCGCACCTGATCGATCAGATCGACGAGGCGGGATATCTGCGCGCCTCGCTGCTCGACATCGCCACGCGGCTGGGCGTGCCGCTGGCGCGCGTCGAGCGGGTGCTCGGCATCGTTCAGGGCTTCGATCCCACCGGCGTCGGCGCGCGCGACCTGGCCGAATGCCTGGCGCTGCAGGTCAAGGAGGCCGACCGCTATGATCCGTGCATGGCACGGCTGATCGACCATCTCGACCTGCTCGCGCGCGGCGAGCTCGCGCGGCTGAAGCGGCTGTGCCAGGTCGATGACGAGGACATGGCGGACATGATCCGCGAGCTGCGCGGCTATGACCCCAAGCCCGGCTGCCGCTTCGGCGGCGACCCGGTGCCGGCCGTCGTCCCCGACCTGTTCGTGCATCGGACGGCCGCGGGCTGGGCGGTGGAGGTCAACGCGGCGACGCTGCCGCGCGTGCTGGTCAACCGGCGCTATCACCTGGAATTGGCGCGCGACGCGCAGGACAAGGGATCAAGGGCGTGGCTGTCCGATTGCCTCGCCAGCGCCAACTGGCTGGTCAAGGCGCTCGACCAGCGCCAGCGCACCATCATCAAGGTCGCGGCCGAGATCGTGAAGCAGCAGGAGCAGTTCTTCCTGCACGGGGTCCAGCATCTCAAGCCCATGACGCTGGCGCGCGTCGCGGAGGCGATCGAGATGCACGAATCGACCGTCAGCCGGGTCACGTCGAACAAGTATCTGAGCTGCGCCCGGGGCACGTTCGAGCTGAAGTACTTCTTCACTGCCGCGATCGCCGCGGCGGACGGCGGCCACGCGGTGTCGGCGGAGGCGGTGCGCAGTGCGCTGCGGGCGCTGATCGCGGGCGAAGGCGACGCCGTGCTGAGCGACGACACGCTGGTCGAGCAGCTCAACGCCCGCGGCTTCGACATCGCGCGCCGCACCGTCGCCAAATACCGCGAGGCGATGGGCATCGGCTCCTCCGTCCAGCGCCGCCGGGCGAAGGCGCTGGAGCGGGCGTGATCCAAACGTCTCCCGCCCCGGCGCTTGTTAAATCGATGGATTCGAGGTCGGCTTTACCGTGGACCCCTAACCAGCTTCCGACAGGTCGCCCGCTCGGGGGCAAGCATGAAGGCGTGACGCAAGCGGTCATCTATGCGGTGGTCTGGGCCGCCAGAACTCGAACCGCCAGGTCGGCGTCATGCTGACCTCGCGGCAGTCTGAAGCCGTGACGGCGGCCTAGTTCGGCGTTCGCCCGCTCGCCGGCGCCGCCGACAGGCTGGCCGGCACCGGCGGCGTGGCCCGTTTCGCGTCGCTCACCGCGTCGTCGTACCAGGCCGCGAGGTCGCGCTTCATCGCGTGCAGCGCCTCGGGGTTCAGGTAGGTCATGTGCCCCGCCGGGTAGTAGCGAAAGGACAGGTTCGGCTGCTGCGCCGGCTCCAGCATCATGTGACCGAGGTCATTCTCCGTCCCGAAGAACGGCGTCGCCATGTCGTACCAGCCGTTCAGCGACAGCACGTGCAGATACGGGTTGGCGCGCATCGCGGCGCCCAGATCGATGGCGGTGTTGGGGTTGTTCTGTGTTCCCCCGTCGCCCGGCGCGCGATGCTTCCAGTTCCATTCCCAGCCCGCCGCGTCGCGCGCGGACAGGCGATAGGGCAGCTCGGTCTGATAGCCGAGCGTATGCGTGACATAGTCGTTGAAGGTCGCGATGAACGCACCGGCGATGGCGGTGTCCGACGCGTCCGTTTCCGGCGCCTCGCCCGCCGCGTCGGCATCGACGCCCGTGTAGCGCGCGTCGAAGCGGCCGATCGTCAGCCGCCGGTCGCGCAGCAGCTCCTTCTGGAAGCGCGGCAGGTCGATGCGCAGGTTCGCGCGCTTGATGTAATCGGGCGACAGGCCGATCAGCTCGCTCATGCGCGTCGCCACCTGGTCGCGCTCGGCGGCGGGGATCGACTGTCCCTTGGCGAGCGCGCTCATGTACGGGCCGGTCGCGAAGGCGCGGGCCTGCGCCACCTGCGCCGCGACATCGGGCGCGGGGTTGGCAAGCCGGTGGTGATACCAGGCGGTCGCGGCGTAGGAGGGCAGGTAGTTGAGATAGACCTCGTCCAGCCCCGGCTGACGATAGCCGTAGTTCATGATCGACGACAGCAGCACCACGCCGTTCAGCGCCAGCCCGCGCTCCTGCAGCTGATAGGCGAGCGCGCCCGAGCGGGTGGTGCCGTAGCTCTCGCCGAACAGGAATTTGGGGCTGTTCCAGCGGCCGTTCTTGGTCACCCAGCGCAGGATCGCCTTGGCAAAGGCGTCCGCATCCTCGTCGACGCCATAGAATTGCGCCGGCTTCGCATCACCCAGCGGCCGCGAATAGCCGGTGCCGACCGCGTCGAGGAACACCATGTCGGTCCTGTCGAGCAGCGTG
>CAXTWJ010000305.1:0-3624 GCA_964247925.1 uncultured Sphingomonas sp. | reverse complement strand
CGTTGAGCGCCACAATCAGGTAGGAGCGCGAGCCGCCCATCCGCTGCGCCGCGATGGAAGGAACATAGCCAAGGCGGGTGATGGACGACTGGACGCGCTCCATCATCTCCGCGCGGACATTGGGCTCCTTGTTGATCACGCGGCTGACCGTCTGCAACGACACGCCCGCGTCCGCCGCGACGTGCTTGATCGTGACCGCCTGCCGTCGCCGCGCCATGGTCGGGTCAGGCCGCCTCGCGCATCGCGCCGCAATATCGGGCGACATACTGGCCGTGCGACGGCATGCCCGCGACGGCCTTCGTCACCTGCTCGCGGATCGAGCGGAGGAACCGGTCGAGTTCCTCGTCGCGCAGCTTCTCGGCCACGGGGTGGTGCGCGCGCGGCGTGATCCCCTGCCCCAGCATGACCTGCACCCAGCTATTCTCCGCGAACAGTTCCTCGTTGCGGCGGAACACGCGACCGGTCTCGCGGAACAGCTCGATCTTCTGGGTGAGCGAGTCCGGCACGTCCATGGTGCGGCACTGACGCCAGAACGCGCTGTCGTCGCGCTCGGTCGCCTTGTAGTGCAGGATGAGGAAGTCGCGGATCTGCTCCATATCCTGATCCTGCTGTTCGTTGAACTCGCGCACGTCGCGCGGCGACACGCCGCGTAGCGGGAACAGGCGGATCAGGCGCAGGATCGCGCGCTGGATCAGGTGAATGCTGGTCGATTCCAGCGGCTCCATAAACCCGCCCGCCAGCCCGATCGCGATGCAGTTGCGATGCCACTGTTTGCGCCGTGTTCCCGTCACGAAGCGGATGACATTGGGCTGCACCAGCGTGCGCCCCTCGATATTGCCGAGCAGTCGCTCCAGCGCCGCGTCGCGGTCGAGATAGCGCGAGCAGTAAACGATGCCGTTGCCCGTCCGGTGCTGCAGCGGGATGCGCCACTGCCAGCCCGCATCGTGCGCCATGGCCCGCGTATAGGGCGGCGGCGGCCCGACATTCTCCGTCTGGATCGCGATCGCCGAGTCGCACGGCAGCCAGTGGGTCCAGTCTTCGAAGCCTGTGTGCATCGCGCCCTCGATCAGGAGCGCGCGGAAGCCGGTGCAGTCGAGGAACAGGTCGCCCTCGATCACCGCGCCGGAGTCGAGATGGAGCCTGGCGATGTCGCCGCTCTCACCGTGGAGCTCGACGCGCGCGATCCGGCCCTCGACACGGGTCGTGCCGTCGCCCTCCGCCATCGCGCGAAGGAACTTCGCGTACAGGCCGGAGTCGAGCTGATAGGCGTAATTGGCGCCGTCATGCGGCAGATGCGCGAACTTGCCTTGCATCGCGGCGACCAGCTCCAGGCAATAATCGTCGTACGGCTGCTCGTGCCCCTTCTCCCGCCCGTACAGCCAGAAATGCTGGAACCCGGCGGACCAGTGATCCTTCCCCGTCAGGCCGAACGAATGAAAGTAGCGGTCGCCATCGACGCGCCAGTTGTCGAACAGGATGCCCAGCTTGAAGGTCGCGCTGGTCGCGCGCATGAACTCGGCCTCCTCGATGCCGAGCAGCCGATTGTAGTTGACCAGCGGCGGGATGGTGGACTCGCCCACCCCGATCGTGCCGATCGCGTCCGACTCGATCAGCGTGACCTCGACCGTGCGGCCCATCGTCCGCGCGATCGCGGCGGCCGCCATCCAGCCGGCGGTGCCGCCGCCCGCGATCACGACGCGGCGGACGCGCTGCTCGCCCGTCATCGGCTGAGCTGCCGCAGGAGAAAGGCGCGCAGCCGCCCCGCGCTCTCGGGCGTCAGGGGCGCGAGCACGCTGCGCGCGGCCGGGGGGATGTGCGCCACGGTGTCCTCGTCATTGTTCCAGACATAGTGATCGAACAGATCGCGCCAATGCGCCTTCTGGTCGGGCGGCAGGTCGCGGATCGCGAGCAAGGCGTGGTTGAGCGCGTCGCCCGGCGCGCCCAGCCAGCGCGGCGTGTCGCGCCACCAATAGTTGAGCAGGATGTTGAACGGCGCCAGCCCCTCGACATGATGCCACCACAGCGCCGGAATGTGCAGCGCGTCGCCCGGCCCCAGCTCCGCCACGCGCGCGTGCGCCAGCGCCTCCGCGAAGCGGGGATGGCGGTCGAGGTCGGGGGCGTGGAAATCGACCATGCTGACCGCCCGGCCCGCGGGCGTGTTGTCGATCGGCCCCAGATACAGGTTGCGGAACTGCTCGCGCGGGAACAGCGTGAAGCGCCGCCGCCCGGCCGCGACGCAGGCCAGGTTGGCGGGAACGTCGTTGTGCGCGGCGATGCGCGTGCGGGTGCCGATCCAGATGCTCGCCAGCGCGTCGCGCCCGCCCAGATCGACGTGGTTCGCCTCGTGCAGCCCGGTGAAGAAGCCCTTCACGTCCACCGAGCCGAGATAGATCGGGGGCGCGCCGGCGCGGCCCTCCATCTGGTCGATCCGCCCGAAGATGTCGGGCAGGCTCGCGCGCAGCGTCTGGAAGTTCATGGCCATCGCGTCGTCGTAGAACAGCCGCCCGTCACCGCCAGGCTGACCGATCGACACGGTGAAGGCGAGGTCGCGCGCCCGGGCGAGCAGGTAGGCGCGAGCGTCGCGCGCCGATCTCAGCCCTGCCTGGACGAGCGGCCAGTCGCGCACCAGCCCGCGCACCACGAACGGCTCGGTCGCCGCACGCAGGCGCCGGTCGAGCTCGGCCGCGTCCGCGACCGTCACCTCGGGAATCGCGGGCGCGGCCGCGAAGGGGCCGGGGTCGGCCTCAGCCATTCATCACCCGCCGGTTCTTGCGATCGACCAGCGCGCCGATATGCCCCAGCGACGCGATCGCCATGTGGATCGGCAGGAGGTGGCCCGCCCGGTTCAGCTCGGCCAGCGCGGCGCCGTCGAGCGCCGCCAGCCGATCCTCGTCGATGACATGGAAGCCGACCAGTCGGTTGGTCGAGCCGTCGTCGAGCGTCACGTCCAGCGTCAACGGCTCGAGCAGCTCATGGCGTTCGAGCGCGGCGAAAAAGTGGGGCGATGCCTGATAGCCCACATCCAGCGCACCCAATTGTTCGGAGACCCGCTCCAGATAAGGCGTCGGCCGCCCGACCTCGTCGAACACGCGCACGCCCTCGCCATCGGTGGCGATGCGCGGACTGGCCGTGTCGAGATGAACCTGCTTGTCCGCCGCCGGGCCGGCGCCGCCGATTAGGAAGGGCTGTATCTCCATCGCCAGCGGCCGGTTGCGCGCGTCCCAGCGGTCGCCGTCCAGATACAGGTTCTCGCCCTGCTCGAACCCGAACATCGCCAGCGCGGCGAAGCCGTCGCGCTCGGCACTGCGACGGAACAGGATGGGATAGTCCTCCTGCACCCGGCGGAACTCGTCCGGCACGACCAGGCAGGACATGACCGCGTCGCCATGCGCCGCGCCGCGCGCCATGCTGATCCGCAGGTCGGCGTGCGCCTCGCGGGTCAGGATGACGTGCGCGCTCACGATACCCGCTCCAGGCCGCGCGCCACGCCGGCAAGGCCGGCCAGATAGGCGCGGTTGGTCGGCAGGCTGGCGGCGAGCGCGCGGGCGCGGTGCTCGACCTGCCCCAGCGCCGGCGCGGGGGGCCCCCCGCCCTTGCTTCCTGCCTTCCCCGCCGCAGGCTGCG
>CAXTWJ010000304.1:0-3628 GCA_964247925.1 uncultured Sphingomonas sp. | reverse complement strand
GAGCATGGGGCCGAGGGGCTTTACGCAGCCCCTTTCGCGGGCGCAACAAGGCTGCGGAGGTGGTCATGGCGGACGAGGAGTCCAATCGCGGGGCGTTCGGGATCCAGGAGCATTATTGCAGCCGCAACGCCGCGCCGATCTATGGCCGGATGTGCCGCGCGGTGGCGGCGGGACTGACCCGCGACACGGCGGTCGGCGCGCGACTCCTGGACTGGCCGGGCGAGCCGACGCGCGACGCGCTGCCGCTGCGGTTCTTCGGCGGGCTGCACGCGCTGGTGCTGGCGGGCGCCGACGACGACCTCGCGGCCGTGTACCGCGGTGACGTGACGGACGAAGGCGAGGTCGCCGCGATCCTCGAACGCACGCTGGCACGGCATGGCGACGCGCTGATGCCCTGGCTGGACGGGCCGCCCCAGACCAACGAGCCGGGGCGCTCGGGCGCGCTGATGATCGGGCTGATCGAGATCGCGCGCCGGCATGGACCGCGCATTGAGCTGCTCGAGATCGGCTCCAGCGCCGGGCTTAACCTGCTCATCGATCGCTATCGCTTCGACCTGGGGGGCGTCACCTGTGGGCCGGAGGATGCGCCGGTGACGATCCGGCCGGACTGGACGGGGCCGCCGCCGGCCGCGGTGCCGCTCGATATCGTGTCGGTATGCGGCTGCGACGTCGCGCCGATGGATGCGACCGACCCCGCCGTCGCCGCGCGGCTCGCCGCCTTTGTATGGCCGGAAACGCCAGAGCGGCTGGCACGCGTGCGGACCGCGATCGACATGGTGCGGAGAGAGCCGGTGCGGCTGGACCATGCCGATGCCGCCGACTGGGTCGAGGCAAGGCTGGCCAGGCCGCAGGACGAGGGCGTCACGCGCGTGCTGATGCATTCGGTCGTGTGGCAATATCTGCCCGCGCCGGTGGCCGATCGCGTGCGCGCCGCGATGCTGTCCGCCGGTGAGCGGGCGACGGCCACGCGGCCGCTTGGCTGGGTGTCGATGGAGCCCGACCGCGCCTTTGGCCACCAGGTGATCCGGGTGCGGAGCTGGCCCGGCCACCCGGAATGGCGAACCATGGCCACCGCGCACGCGCATGGCAGCTGGGTCAGCACGGATGCGGCGCGCGGGACCGAAGCCGTCGATCTGCCTACCGCCGCGCGGGTGACACTCTAGATGTCCCAGTCACGCATCGCCGTCAGCACGGCGGGCGCGTTCTCCCAGGGCACGAAATGGCCGGCGTCCACGCGGACCAGCGTCAGGTCGGAAACATATCGCTCTAGTCCGTCCAGCTGCGCGGGCAGCAGAGCCTTGTCGTCCGTCCCCCACACCACCAGCGTGCGTTGCTTCACTGGCGGGAAGGGCGCGTCGAGGAAGGCGGGGCGGGGCGGATCCTCGTCGGGCGCGGGGACGAGGATCGAGGATGCACGATACCAGTTGAGCATGGCTGTCATCGCACCCGGCTGGCCCCATTCGTCCAGATAGGCCGCCTTGTCCTCGCCCGCGACGGCCTTCGTCAGCACCTGCGCGAAAGTGGAGGCGAAGAATCGCTCCAGCCCCGCGCCGACCAGCCCCTTGTCCAGCGACGTGTCGCGGAAGCGGGTGATGTACTGGCTGGCCGCACGCTGCTCGGGCACATCGAACAGCGACCGCTGGAAGATCAGCGGATGCGGTGCATTGACGATCACCAGCCGCTCGACCCGGTGAGGATGCGCCAGCGCCGCCATCCACGTGACGGCGCCGCCCCAGTCGTGGCCGACCAGCGTGAAGCGGTCGAGTTCGTAATGGTCGGCGAGCGCGATCAGGTCCGCGACGATCTTGTCGGGCGTGTACTGATCGACGCCAGCAGGCTTGGCCGAGCGCGCATAGCCGCGCTGGGCGGGGGCGAGCACTAAATGGGCGCGCGCGAGATCGGGCACGATGCCGCGCCACGTCCGGTGCGACTCGGGGAAGCCATGGAGCAGTATCACCGGCGGCCGGTCGCGCGAGCCGGCGACCTGCACGTCCAGCTCGACGCCGGTGGAAAGCGACACGCGGTCGAGGGGGGCGATCATGGCGATGCTCCTAGGGATAGCTGACGGTCAGCGGCACGTCGGGGATGGGGATGAACTCGGCCGCGTCGTCGGGGACGACCGGGAACTCGCCGGCGCGCCAGGCGCGCTTCGCCTCCCGGATGCGCTCGGGGCGCGACGAGACGAAGTTCCACCAGACGTGGCGCGGGCTGGCGAACGCATCGCCCCCACACAGCATCGCGCGGCCGCCCATGGCCGAACGCAGCGTCGCCGCGATGCCCGGGCGCAGGACGTATAGGACCATGGGCGTGAGCGGCACGCCCTCCAGCGTCGCCTCACCGTCCGCCAGATAGATCGCGCGCTCCTCGGCGGCGGCGTCGATCGGCACGCTGGCACCCGGCGCCAGCAGCAGGTCGGCGTAGATCGTCCCCGCATAGGTCGTCGTCGGCGCGCGCTGGCCCCAGAGCGCGCCCATGATGACGCGCGCCCGCACGCCATCGGCGACCAGGTCCGGGAGCGCGGCGGCGGTGACGTGCTCGAAGGCGGGCGCGCGCTCCTCGTCCGCCTCCGGCAGCGCCAGCCAGGTCTGGATGCCCGACAGCGCCGGGCCGTGCGCGCGCTCGTCGCCGGGCGACCGTTCGGAATGGACGATGCCGAGCCCCGCCGTCATCAGGTTGACGGCGCCCGGCTCGATCCGCTGGCGCGTGCCCAGCGAATCGCGATGATCGATCGCGCCGTCGAACAGATAGGTGACGGTGGCGAGGTTGATATGCGGGTGCGGGCGCACGTCGATGCCCTGTCCCGCCGGCAGGTGCGCGGGGCCCATCTGGTCGAAGAACAGGAACGGGCCCACCATCGTCCGCTCGCGCGCGGGCAGCGTGCGGTGGACCTTGAACCCGCCGAGATCATGGGTGACCGGCTCGATCACCTGTTCGACGACACTATCGAGCATGGGCAGGCTCCGTCGCGGCGAGGAGGTCGAGGAGATCGGTGGGGAAGCATGGCTCGTCATGGCGCGCCAGTTCGTCGCGCGTGAACCAGCGCCAGCCGGTCATCACGCGCCGTTCCAGCGGCGTGTGCCCGCTCGCATCCACGGAGCAGGCGTCCACCGCTACGCGGAAATACCGTTCGTCGGCTGTGACCTCGACGCCCTCGATCGTGCGGAACTCGACGACACGGCGCGCCACCTCCGGCCCGCAGTCGCGGTCGATCCCGACCTCCTCCATCAGCTCGCGTCGCGCGGCGGCGGGGTAGCCCTCGCCCGGATCGAGCGCGCCGCCCGGCGTACACCAGAAGGGCGGGCGATCGTCGGGCGTGAAGCGGAACAGCAGCACGCCGCCCTGCCCATCGACGAGCAGGATGCGCGACGCGGGGCGGGGCTGCCTCACTCGCCGGGCGCCGTCGCGCGGATCGCGAGCGCATGGATGCCGCCGGGCGCGAGGAGGTCGGCCAGCGCGCGGTTGACCATCCGCTGGCGCGCGACGCGGGACTGGCCGGCGAAGGCGGCGCTCTCGATCACGACGCTAAAATGCGTCTCGCCCGAGCCGTCGTCGCCCCTGTGGCCGGCGTGGAGATGGCTGTCGTTCGTCACCTCCAGCGCGGTCGGCGCGAGTCGGCCAAGTCGTTGTT
>CAXTWJ010000303.1:3296-3643 GCA_964247925.1 uncultured Sphingomonas sp. | reverse complement strand
CGGCGGCACGGGGACGATGGACGAGCTGTGGGAGGCCCTGTCCTGGGCGCAGCTGGGCTATCATGCCAAGCCGGTGGGGCTGCTCAACACGGCCGGCTATTACGACGGGCTGATCGCGTTCTGGGACACGATGGGCGACGTCGGGTTCCTGCGGCCGCAGCACCGCGAGCTGCTGATCGTCGCGAATACGCTGGAGGGGTTGCTGGATCGGATGGCCGGGTTCACGCCGACACAGCCGATCGTGCGAACGGCGGCGAGCGAGTTGTGACGGGTGCTCCCGCGATCCTCCCCCGGCGCGGGGGGGGGGGGGCGGCGGGGGGGGGGGGGGGGGGGGGGGGGGGCCGGGG
>CAXTWJ010000303.1:2351-3286 GCA_964247925.1 uncultured Sphingomonas sp. | reverse complement strand
GGGCTGTAGTCGCTCCCCCTGCCCGTGCGTCGGCCCCTTCGGCAAGCCCCTGCGCGCGGGCCACCGCCGCGGGGCGGGGGAGGATTAGCTCCCATCTTCGCCGTAGCGCGATGACCCGCGCGGAGCTGGTCGAGGCGTCGCGCCTCTCGATCGCGCGGGGGTCGCAGTCGTTTGCGGCGGCGTCGAAGCTGTTCGATCCCGCGACGCGCGAGCGGGCGTGGCTGCTTTATGCCTGGTGCCGCGCGTGCGACGACATCGCCGACGGGCAGGAGGGCGGTGGTGAAATGACCGCGGTCGCCAACGCGCCGGCGCGGGTGGCGCGGATGCGCGCGCTGACCGACGCGGCGCTCGCGGGCGAAGCGACGGGCGAGCCGGCGTTCGATGCGCTGGGGCTGGTCGCGGCGGAGTGTCGGTTGCCGCATCGCTGGCCGCACGACCTCATCGACGGCTTCGCGCTCGATGCCGACGAGTGGCGGCCGCGTACTGCCGACGATCTGTACCGCTACTGCTACCATGTCGCGGGCGTGGTCGGGTGCATGATGGCGGTGGTGATGGGCGTCGCGCCCGACGACCACGCGACGCTGGATCGCGCGTCCGACCTGGGCATGGCGTTCCAGCTCGCCAACATCGCGCGCGACCTGGCCGAGGACGATCGCGCGGGGCGCTGCTATCTGCCGGTCGGATGGCTGGTCGAGATGGGGCTGCCGCCGGGCGAGCAGATGAAGTCGCCCTATCGCGCGCGGATCGCGGTGCTGGCGGGACGGCTCGCGAAGGAGGCGGCGCGGTTCGAGGAGAGCGCGCGTCACGGCACCCCGGCGCTACCGTCGCGCTCCGCCTGGGCGGTGCTGGCGGCGGCGGGCATCTATGGCGCGATCGGGCGCGAGGTGGCGCGACGGGGGCCGCACGCGTGGGACGCGCGGGTGACGACGAGCGCC
>CAXTWJ010000303.1:1270-2341 GCA_964247925.1 uncultured Sphingomonas sp. | reverse complement strand
TTTTGGGGGGGCGGGGGGGGGTGGGGGCGCGCGGGGGGCGGCCGGGGGGGGCGGGGGGGGTCCCGCCGCGCGCCGCCGCGAAGCTCGGCTTCATCGCGCGCGGCGGCTGGCAGGCGGCCCGGCGCGCGGCGCTGTACCCGCCGGGCCCACGTGATCCGACGCTGTGGAGCCGGCCGCGTTAACCACCTTGGGCAAGGTGGCCCTCATCCTTTCGGATTAGGACGCCAGGGATGACGATGTTGTCCGCCCAGCTGTCCCACCTGCTCGCCAAGGGGCGCAGCCTGCGCACGCCGGACACGCGCGACACGCTGCTCGCCACGCTGCTGCGCAAGCGCGCCGCCGCGCATCAGACGGGGGCGAACGAGCTGGAGGCGCTGCTGCGCGACCAGATCCGCTGGGCCCTGCCGGTCCGACACCCGGACGAAGACTAGCTCCCCGTTGCGCGCGCGCGCCGACAAGTTTACGGCGCGCGGCAGCGAAGGAGTATTTGCATGACCGACACCACCACCGAGTTGAACGCCGTCGAACTCGCGACCGAGCTGACCATTGCTTGGCTGGGCAACCCCAATACGCGCTCGTCGGCCGACGACGTGCCCGCGTTCCTGGGCAAGATGCACGACACGGTCGCGCAGCTGCTCGGTGGTGGCCAGCAGCAGCCGGCCGCCGAGCCGCAGGCTGAATACACGCCGAAGATTTCGGCGCGCAAGAGCCTGGCGTCCAAGGATCACATCATCTCGATGATCGACGGCAAGCCCTACAAGACCTTGCGCCGGCACCTGTCCACCAACGGCCTGACCCCGGCCGAGTATCGCGAGCGTTACGGCCTGAAGCCCGATTACCCGATGGTCGCCGAGAATTATTCGGAAAGCCGCCGCGCGATGGCCAAGCAGATCGGCCTGGGCCGTAAGGGCAAGAAGGCGGACGCGGGCACGCAGCCGGCGGCGGAGCCGAAGACGCGCGGGCGCAGGAAGGCGGCCGAGACGGCGGAGGGGTGAAATCCTCCCCCGCAAAGGGGAGGGGGCGCGGCGAAGCCCGGCCGCTCCGCACGCGACGCCTCGTCGGCCGCGGGTT
>CAXTWJ010000303.1:0-1260 GCA_964247925.1 uncultured Sphingomonas sp. | reverse complement strand
CGCGGGCCCCCCCCCCCCCCCCCCCCCCCCCCCCCCGCACTCCTGCCGCAAGGGGGTGGGGCCTCCCCCTCCGACCCCTTCGGGGCCACCTCCCCCTTGCGGGGGAGGATCTCAGCGCCCGAAAACCTCACCCCGGTACAGCAGCGTGATCGCCACGCGCCTGTTCCTCGGGTCGGCGGGATCCTTCGCCACCATCGGCTCGCGGTCGGCGACGCCCTCGATCCGCTCGAACCGCGCCTCCGGCAGGCCGCCCAGCGCCAGGCGGCGGCGCGTCGCCTCCGCGCGGCCCGATGACAGCATCCAGTTGTTCATGGCGATCCGATCGGTCTTGGGATCGCCATAGGGCAAGCTGTCGGTGTGGCCGCGGATCATGATCGGGTTCGCCGTCCCCTTCACGCTCGCGGCGATCTGGCCGATCAGGTCGGCGGCCTCGGGCTCCAGCACCGTGGTGCCGAGCGCGAACATCGAATAGTCGGCGTTATCAACCAGGTCGATGCGCATCCCCTCCGTGGTCATGACGAAGCGGACATGGCTGGCGAGCCGCTTCAGTTCGGCGGAGCTGTTCATCGCGCTGGTCACCGCGCGGCGCATCTTCTCGAAATTCGCCTTGTCCTCGTTGCGCAAGCTGCCCTTGTCGCCGGTCCCCGCCTTGGCCCCGCCCTCGCCGGTGACCGGCATCACGAAGCCCTGCTCGCTGGAGCGGCCCGCCTTCTGCCCGATCTTCATGTCGGAGTTCGCCGACTCGCCGCCGAGCAGCCCGCTGCCGCCGGTGCCCAGCTTGCGCGTGTCGATGATGGTGGGCGCGAAATAGTCGGCGATGCCCTTGCGCTGCTTCTCGGTCGTCGCGCCGAGCAGCCACAGCAGCAGGAAGAACGCCATCATCGCGGTCACGAAATCGGCATAGGCGACCTTCCACGCGCCGCCGTGATGGCCGCCATGGCCGGCCTCGACGATCTTCTTGACGATGACGATCTTGGGCGGCTGGTTCGAGCCGTGCGGTGCCCTAGCGGCCACGGGCAGCTACTCCGATTTCCGTTCGGCCTGACCGTGTCGAACGCCGTTCTGCCCGCGCGAGCGCAGGATGCCCGTCGACAGGCTCAGGGCGAACGGAGGAGGGCTGGCACCGCACCTACCGCCCCCGCAGCCCGTCGAACACCTCGGCGAAGCCCGGCTGGTTGCGGTGCGCGATGCCCGAGCGCGCCGCTTCGATCACCAGCGGCTGCGGGTGGCCGTGGAGCGAGGCGATGATGATCTGCTTGA
>CAXTWJ010000302.1:3218-3646 GCA_964247925.1 uncultured Sphingomonas sp. | reverse complement strand
AATTGGACACGCGGAAAGAAATGGCCCCGGCGAACGCCGCCAGCCTCGCGCCAGCCTTTGGCGAGGCCGCGCGGCTGCTGGTCACGCTGGGCCATCTCGGCGCGGTGACGCTGCTGCTCGGCACCGCCGCCGGCGCGCGCGCGCTGCGCCCGTTCGCGGCGGCCGGGCGGACGGCGCTCAGCCTGTATGTCGCGCAGACGCTGGTCTGTCAGTGGGTGATCTACCCGCCCTGGGGACTGGCGCTGTACGGTCGACAGGGCTGGGCGGGGCTGATGAGCACCGCGCTGGTCGTGGATGCGGTGCTGCTGGCGGCGGCGGTGTGGTGGACGCGGCGGTTTCGGATCGCGCCGGTGGAGTGGGCGTGGCGCTCGGTCGTGGCGGGGCGCGTGCTGGCGTGAGCGGCATCGCGCTCGAACCTGTCGGCCACG
>CAXTWJ010000302.1:0-3208 GCA_964247925.1 uncultured Sphingomonas sp. | reverse complement strand
GGGTAGGTGGGCATGCCTTGCGCGGGGTGCGGAGTGGACGGGACGACCCACAATCCGCCGTTCGCGGCCTGTTTTCGGCTCCCCGACTTCCGCCATCCATTCATGTTGGCAGCGGAGGGGTCGCCCGGCCGGCTTCTCGAAAGGGATGTTCTCTTGAGATTTTATCAAGCGCCAGACCGTCGATCTACCTGGGTTCGCCGAGCCTGTCGGACATGTTGCAAGAGATCAGCGACAATCGACCTGGGGTGAATGGATCGGCTGCTCCATGCAAGCCGCGCCGCCGACGAGGTTAAGACGGCCAGCTCCGGTCACCGAGACATTCGCTGTCCTCGACACGTCCGCGTAGGCTGAACCTGAGCTGCCAATGGCAATCGTCGCTCGCTCAACCCGCAGCCGCTTGGCGTCGATTGAACCCGAACCGCTGACCACATAGACTGCGTCGCGAGCACTGCCTTCCACCGTAATGCCGCCAGCACCACTGGTCTCCAACTCAACGTGTTCGACATTGAGTTGACGAACGACGATCGTGCCCGAACCGTCCGTCGCTGCGGATAGCATGTCACCCCGCACGCCATTCACCTCGATGGTCGCCGCGCCTTCAAGGCGAACAGCATTCAGACGAGATGCAAACACGACGATATTCACGCCAGACCCTGGATTCCAACTCCAGGTCGCGCCCTCGCGAAAACGGATCACCAACGTATCACCTTCCACTCTGGCGATGATGTCGCCCAGCAAGGCGGGTGGCCCGACAAGTAGGATGTGGGGCGGTTCAGTACCGATGAGAACGCCAACCTTGAACGGACCTGACACCTTCAAACGGTCGAACCTGTCAACTGGGATGTTGCGATTCTCATAGGGGGTCGGCTGATCCGCAGCGCTGGCCTTGGTCGCGGTTGCTATTGGCGCCAGGCTGGTGGTCCTAGATAGCGTGCCGTCATGCGCGATCGAAAAAGCAATCGCGGCCGTTGCAACAAGGATCACGAGCGGAACTCCTATCTGGGCCGACCGGAGTCCCGGACCGAGCCGTCCCGACCAAAGGCGCCTGGCAGCCCGATCAACTATCCCAAATCTGTTGGGTCCCACGATAATTGGGGGGGCGCCTTCCGCTTGCATGAGAGCGCGAGCGGCCTCTCGACTGCTCGACACTCCCAGCTGCCGTCGTGCCTCGCGCAGATGATCGTTCACGGTGTGAACAGATATGCCCAGTTCACGACCCGCCGATTTGGCGTCGAAGCCATTCAAAAGGAGCCGCAATATGTCCTTCTGCCGCTGGGTGAGGTTCCGAACGTCGCCGTGGTTCATCGGACTACGTATCTGCGAACGACTGACTTCCGCAACTGAAGGAGACTGGTATGCAGCGCGCGGGGTGCGGGGTGAGCGTGACGACCCAGAAACGGTCGTTCGGGTGAGCATCGCTTCCCGAAACCTGCCGTTCGTTCATGACGCGAGCGCTTTTCGAATCACGTCCCTTCATCACGCGCGGTGCGCGTTAAGATCGCAGGCGGCTTGACGTGTCACAACCGTTCGATTGTGACACCAGCTCCGTCATGGTCGCTTTCGCCCACAAGATGTCACTCGCAGCAGGCATTGAGTTTTCTCGGTAACTTGCTATCGCCTACAATCTCCGCGTTCAGGAGAGAGAGACGAAACGTGGCGTTGGTAATGCTTGGCCTCCTTGCTCTCCCCATACTCCAAGGGGCAGATGGGGTCGGTTGCGTATTTAACGCAGTGCCCCAGAGCACGATTACCACAGCAGTAGAAGGTGCTGGCAAGCCCGAGAGTTCCAGATCCGGTTTGGAGAGGGCAGCACGCACTCGGATGATGCAAGCATCAAGCAATTGTATGAAGCAGAATCATTGGACAAATTCGCAGGTTGCTGCAGCAGTAAGATATGCAAACGTACACTCTAGGAAGTTATTAGCTGCTAAGGTCGTTCAATCGGCAGGCGTATCGTTATCGATCCTTGATAACGGCGCGCGACAATTAAGTGAGCCGGACAGGAAGGCTATAATCGCCAACACGATCAACGGTGTAAGAGTTGACCCTAGAGTTAGCAATCTACTCGCGCAAAAAATGATTGATGCTCTTCGCGCCGACGTGGCGCAGTTCGCCATTTATAAGAAGAATACATCAAATACAGAATTGAACTATAACATGGCTGCGTATTTTGCGCTTGTTGTTCTAGAAGATGATATTGGACGGGCTTTTGATGCTAGGTGATCCAGGGAGGAGGATGGTTTCTGCGGAAAGAAGCATAGGCTTCTCCAGTATGTTAGTTAGCGGTTCCGATCCCATAGCAAATAGGCTGGCGGTCAGTCCGCTAACCACCAGCTCTCCGCCGTTCGCCAAGGTCAAAATCGGTCGGTTTTGACCACGCCGGACATGGCACGGTTGCCTGTCGGTATGCGAGTTTCAAAAGCCCGCGTCAGAATGTCAGGTGCCGCGGCTCGCGCCGGCATTCGGCAGCGATGTGGCTTCGTGACTACCGACAAGCTGACCCGGAGTGAAAGGCCGCTTACGCCAGTCGAATGCCCGAAACCGGTCATTCCGTTCTCCCCCATCGACGACGGCCACCGCAACGAACACCAACCAAACCGGTTCGTCACTCTTGACAATCTCATGCCAATTTGGAACATAACACGAACAGGCAGGGGAGCACATATGCCGTCGAGGAAGCGTGGCGATCGGCCGATCGGGCCGGCGGGAACGATTATCAGGGCCGGCGGGGAGGACGGGCCCAAGCTGGTCCGCACGCGCGGGCTGCGCTGGAGCAACACGGCCGAACACCGCTTCCTCGATGTGTTGGCGGCGAGCTGCAACGTCAGCCATGCCGCGCGCGAGGCCGGGTTCGGCGGCTACACCGTGTACCGGCGCCGACGGATCGATCCGGGCTTCGCCGAGCGCTGGCGGGCGGCGCTGGTGCAGGGCTTCCCCGGGCGGGAGGCGCGGCGGCTGCAGCGCGCGACCGAGATGCTGGAGGGCCATGCGCCCGACCCCGACACGCCGATGCCGCCCGTCAACTTCCGCGACGCCATGACCCTGCTGGCGCAGCACCGCGCCACCGTCGCGGGCGCGCCGGTGGAGGGCAAGAGCCGACGCGCGCGCGTGCGCGGCCTGGAGGAGGTGCGCGCGTCCATCCTGGCCAAGCTGGAGGCGATCGAGGCGAAGCGGCTGCGCAAGGCCGGGGGTGGCGACCGCGCGGGGG
>CAXTWJ010000301.1:0-3650 GCA_964247925.1 uncultured Sphingomonas sp. | reverse complement strand
TCCCAGCACCTCAGCCAAAACAGCCTCGGTAGCCGCCAGACCCGGCGATGCAGGGTCGAGCGCGAAGGCGGCCGAGCCGGGACCGTGGCCGGGCGTGTCGAGGTGGTAACCGGAGGGTACGCGGGCCGCGAGGTGGCGGCGCCGGCCCGGGCGTCGCGGCTGTGGCGGCGGCTGGCGGCGATGGCGGGCGAGCGGTGCGAGCGGGCGGACGCGCTGGACGGCTGGACGCGCGCGCTGGACGCCGCCGACGCTCACCGCCCGGCCGAGCGCCCCGCGCCCGTGCCCCCGGCCGAGCTCCGGCCCCGCGCGATCTCGGTCACCGAGGTCGATCGCCTCAAGGCCGACCCTTACGCCTTCTACGCGCGGCGCGTGCTGCGGCTGCTCGCGCTGGACCCGGTCGATGCCGACCCGAGTCCGGCGTGGCGCGGCAACAAGGTCCACGATGTGCTGGAACGTTGGTGGGTGGAGGATCGCTGCGCGGCGGACGCCCTGTTGCCGCGCATGGAGGCGATGCTGGCGGACGAGCGCACCCACCCGCTCCTGCGCGCGCTGTGGCAACCGCGCCTGACCGAGGCGATCGAGTGGATCGCGCTGCGGGTCGCGGCGCACGCGGAAGCCGGGCGCGCGGTGCTGAGCGCGGAAGGCAAGGGCGAGATCGCGCTGGCGGGCGTGAAGCTGTCGGGACGCTATGACCGCATCGACCGCGACGGCGCCGGCGGGCTGGCGATCGTTGATTACAAGACGGGCAAGGCGCCGTCCGCCGCCGCCGTGCGCGAAGGCTATTCGCAGCAGCTCGGCCTGCTCGGCCTGATCGCCGAGCGGGGCGGGTTCGCCGAGGCGACCGGCAGGGCGACCGCGTTCGAATACTGGTCGCTGACGCGCGGCCGCGACGGCTTCGGCCAGATGCAGTCGCCCTGCGACACCAACGGCGCCCATAACAAGATCATCACCGACGAGTTCACCGCCATCGCCGCGCGTAACTTCACCGACGCCGCGGCCAGGTGGCTGACCGGCGACGCGCCCTTCACCGCCAAGCTCCATCCGGAGCACGCGCCCTATGGCGAGTATGATCAGCTGATGCGCCTGGATGAATGGTATGGCCGCGAGTAGCGCGCTTTCCCAGCTCAAGCCGCTCAGGGACGAGCAGGCCCGCGCCACCAACCCGGACGCGCATGTCTGGCTGTCGGCGTCGGCGGGGACGGGCAAGACGCACGTGCTCGCCGCGCGCGTGTTCCGGCTGCTGCTGCGCGGCGTCGATCCCGGCTGCATCCAGTGCCTGACCTTCACCAAGGCCGGCGCGGCGGAGATGACGGGTCGCATCAACGGGCGGCTCGCGGCGTGGGTCAGGATGCCCGGCCCCGCGCTGGGCCGGGACCTGCTCGCGCTGGGCGAGAAGCCCACGGCGGAGCGCATCGCGGTCGCCCGCACGCTGTTCGCCAAGGTGCTGGACGCGCCCGGCGGCGGCCTGCGCATCCAGACCATCCACGGCTTTTGCCAGGGGCTGCTGGCCGCCTTTCCGGTCGAGGCGGGGCTGACCCCCGGCTTCCGGGCGCTCGAGGCGCGTGAGGAAGCGGTGCTGCAGCGCGAGACGCTGGCCGCCATGCTGGCGGACGCGGAAGCCGAGGGGCGTGATCGCCCGGCCGCGATCATCGGCCGGCTCAGCCTGCGCCTGGGCGAGGGCGGGGCGGAACAGTTCCTGCACGGCTGCGCGCGCGCGCCCGCCGCGCTGGACGCGCTGCCGAGCGGCATCCAGCCATGGCTCCGGCGGCGGCTGGACCTGCCGCAGGGCGACATCAAGACGCATGTCGCCGGGCGCTGCGCCGATTTCGACGACGACGCGCTGGGCGAGATCGCCGCGCTCAACCGCGCCTGGGGCACCGGGCGAGGGCTGAAGCGCGCCACCGACGTGGAGCTGTGGGTCGCGCTCGACCCGGCCGCGCGCGCGGGCGCGCTGGAGGCGTTCGGGAGACTGTGGTCGGTCGCCAAGGGCCACGCGCCACAGGACGAGGGCTATGCCGAACAGGCGACCGCGCTGCGCGACGAATGCGCCGAACTGGCGGGAATGCTGCTGCGCGGCGACTATGCCGACCTGCTCGCCGACGGGCTGGAGGTCGGGCGCGGCTATGCCCGCGCTTATGCGCAGGCCAAGCGGCGCGCGGGCGCGGTCGATTTCGATGACCTGATCCGGACGGTCGTGCGCCTGCTCGAACAGCCGGGCATCGGTGAATGGGTCCGCTTCAAGCTCGACCGGCAGACCGCGCACGTCCTGATCGACGAGGCGCAGGACACCAACGCGCACCAGTGGCGGATCGTGAAGGCTCTGGTGGAGGAGTTTTTTCAGGGGCGCGGCATCTTCGCGCCGTCCACGCGGACGCTGTTCACCGTGGGCGATTACAAGCAGGCGATCTTTGGCTTTCAGGGCACCGATCCGCAGTATTTCGCGGCGGCGGCGGACCTGTTCGAACGACTGGCGAAAAACGCCCGCGGCGACGACACCATGCCCGATCACGAGCGCGGGCTGCCGCTGGAACAGGTGTCGCTGACCCGATCGTTCCGCTCGACACGGCCCGTGCTCCAGTTCGTGGATGCGGCGGTCGCGGCCATCCCCGATCCAGGCCTGGGATTGTTCGCCGCGATCGAGCCGCACGCCAGTGAGGTGCCCGGCCCCGGCCGCGTCACCCTGTGGTCGCCGGTGACGGTGGACGAGGACGAGGACAGCGAGGAAGGCTGGATCGACAGCGCCACCCGCAAGCTGGCGCGGCAGATCGCGCGCGCGGTGAAGGACTGGCTGGGCGACCCATCCTTCCGCAAGCGCGATGGCACGCGGCTGCTGCCGCAGGACGTCATGATCCTGGTCAAGCGGCGCAGCGACCTCGCCTCGCTGCTGGTCGCGCGGCTGTACGCGGAACGGGTGCCGGTCGCGGGCGTCGATCGGCTGCGGCTGAACGCGCCGCTGGCGGTGCAGGACCTGCTGGCGGCGGTGCGCTTCGTGCTGCAGCCCGACGACGACCTCAGCCTCGCGGCGCTGCTCGTGTCGCCGCTGATCGGGTGGACGCAGGACGATCTGCTCGCGCGCGCGCCGCGACCGGAGCGCGTGCCGCTATGGCGTCACCTGCAGCGGACCCGGCCCGCCGACGAGGTGGCGCCGCTGTCGGCGATGCTCGCGCGCGCGGACCTCACAACGCCCTATCAGCTGCTCGAGGAGCTACTCTCCGGGCCGCTGGACGGGCGGCGCCGGCTGCTCGAGCGGCTGGGCCCGGAGGCGCGCGACCCGATCGAGGAACTGCTCAACGCGGCGTTGCAGTTCGAGAGCACGACGACGCCGTCGCTGCAACGCTTCCTCGACTGGTTCGACCGGGGCGAGGTGGAGATCAAGCGTGACCTGGAGGCGCCGCTCGACGCGGTGCGGGTGATGACCGCGCATGGGGCCAAGGGGCTGCAGGCGCCGCTGGTGATCCTGGCCGACGCCTGCGTCGATCCGTCCTCCGCGCCGCGCTCGGTGGTGTTCTGGACCCATGACGCGGGCGAGCCTGCGATCCCCGTGTTCCGGCCGCGCGCCGCCGAGCGGGGCGGCCCGATGGACGACGATCTCAAGACGCTGGACGAGCGCGAGCGCGCCGAACACTGGCGACTGTTCTACGTCGCGGCGA
>CAXTWJ010000300.1:360-3692 GCA_964247925.1 uncultured Sphingomonas sp. | reverse complement strand
CCCTGACCAGCGCTCCTCCGTCACGCGCTACGAGCGAGCCACCTCCCCGTTCCGGGGAGGATCACTGAAGGCACGCATCCAACCCCGTCCGCCGCACCACCCCCACATACCGCGCCAGCGCGTTGCCGTGCCGCCGCACGAAGCCGTGCGGATCGACCGCGTCGCGCTTCTTGGGCAGCGGCAGCACCGCCGCGATCCGGCCCGCCTCGACCGGGCTCAGCCGGGACGCGTCATGGCCGAAATACCGCTCCGCCCCCGCGTTCGCGCCATACGTCCCGATCCCCGTCTCCGCGACGTTGAGATAGACCTCCATGATCCGCCGCTTGCCCCACAGCGTCTCGATCAGCACGGTGAAATACGCCTCGAACGCCTTGCGGAGGTAGCCGCCGCCCTGGAAAAGGAACACGTTCTTTGCCGTCTGCTGGCTGATCGTCGAGCCGCCCCTGATCCGGCCGCCGCGGCTGTTATGCGCCGCCGCCTTCTCGATCCCGCGCCAGTCGAAGCCGCCATGCGTGCAGAAGCGCGCATCTTCCCCCGCGATCGCCGCACGCGCCATGTCCGGGTCCATGCGGTCGAGCGGCATCCAGCTCTTCCTGACGCCGTTGCCGCGCACGGCATCGCCGACCATGGTCCAGGTGATCGGCGGCGGCACGACGCGGTACAGCGCCACCCAGCCGACCGTCACGACGACGAAGATCAGCCCGGCCCGGAACAGCCATCGGAGCGCGCGAGACATCGGTCCTGTCTGCCTCGCGCGCGCCATCGGGGCAAGCGGGCGAACCAGCGCGGCGCTGGGGCGTTGAGCGCGCGAACAGGGGATGATCATGGCTGATTCAACGACTTCCGGACCACGCGGCGAGCACGCCACCAGCCCCTTCGCCGTCCCCGCGCGCGGCTGGAAGGAGGTGCTGACGCGCAGCTGGAAGGAGGCGGGCGACGACAATATCGGTCTGATCGCCGCCGGCGTCGCGTTCTACGGCTTCCTCGCGTTGGTGCCGCTGCTCGGCGCGATCGTGCTCAGCTACGGCCTGATTGCCGCGCCCGCGACCGTCGTTCGCGACATGAAGCAGCTGACCGCCGTCATGCCCGCCGACGCCGCGAAGCTGGTCGGCGAGCAGCTGCTCAACGTCGTCCAGACCTCGGGCGGCAAGAAGGGCTTCGGCCTGCTGCTCGCGCTCGGCGTCGCGCTGTTCGGTGCGCGCAACGGCGCCGGCTCGATCATGACCGCGCTCAACATCGCGTATGAGGAAAAGGAGAAGCGCTCCTTCGTGATGGTCAACGTCACCGCGCTCGCCATCACGTTCGGCGCGGTGGTGGCCGCGATCGTGGCGGTGGTCGCGATCGCCGCGCTGGGTCATCTCGAAAAGCTGATCCCCGGCGCGCCCGGCGTCGTGCTCGTCGCGGGCAAGCTCCTTTCCTATGTCCTGCTGTTCGCCGCCGGCGCGGCGGGCGCGGCTACGCTCTACCGTTACGGCCCATCCCGCGCCGAGCCGCGCTGGGTGTGGCTGACGCCCGGCTCCGTGCTGGTCTCCGCCGGCTTCGTGCTGCTGACGCTCGGCTTCGGCTTCTATGTCTCGCGCTTCGGCAATTACAACGCGACCTATGGCTCGCTAGGCGCGGTCGTCGTACTGCTCACCTGGCTCTATCTGTCGAGCTACATCCTGCTGTTCGCCGCCGAGCTGAACTCGGAGCTGGAACACCAGACCGCGGCCGACACGACGGGAACAGCCGAGAAGCCGCTCGGCGCGCGCGGCGCCTGGGCCGCCGACCACGTCGCGGGCGGCGAGGACCAGCCGGCGATCAATCCGACAGCGCCGGACCAGCCCTCCACGGCGGCCGACTACGTGACCGCCCGCGCCACCTCGCGCCTCGCCGGCACGATAGGCCTGAAGAAAGTCGGCATCATCGCCTCCGGCACCGCCACGCTCGGCCTGTCGCTGCTCCGCCGCCGCAGCGTCCTCCCCGGCACCGCCGCCCTCGCCGGTGCCGCGCTGCTGGCGTGGCTTGGACGCGAGGACTTGCCTAGCGAGGAGGGCTGAGCACCGCGTCCGCCGCCGCGACACCTGTCTCATAGGCACCGTGCGCGGTGGTGAAGTCGGTGGGAGAGCACGCCTCGCCGACAAAGAACAGGCGGTCGTCGATCGGTGCCGCGAGCACCGCGCGATCGCGCGCATGGCCGGTCAGCGCGTAGGAATAGCTGCCCCGCGCCCATGCGTCCTCGCGCCAGCGGGTCGCGTCGATTGGCCGCAATCGCGCGCGAAAGTCGCTCCCGAGCAGCGCGACCAACTCGTCTATGCCAAAGGCCGCCGCCGCGCCTTCCTCGTTCAGCGCCTCCGCCGCCAGCCCGCCGTAGAACATCTCGATGATCGGCCAGCCGAACGGGCCCAGTCGATAGCTGGCCGTGATCGCCGGACGCGGGTTGCCGGGCAGGTGCGCGTTGGCCGCCCATGGTGGCGTGCCCTCGACCGCGAAGAAGCATTTGTCGGCGAGCCCCAGCGGCAGCGCGGCGGCGGCGTCGCGCTTGGCGGGAAGCGGCGGGTCGAACGCGAGGTCGCCGCCCGCCAGGATCGTGGTGGGCACGGCGACGATCACCCGCGCCGCCTCGATCGTGCCCGAGTCCGTCTCGACCCGGATCACGCGGCCGCGATGATCGATCCGCGTGACGGGCGTCGCGAGCCGCAACGGGACACCCGCGGCATGCTGCGCGATCAGCGTGCCATAGCCTTCCTTCACCGCCCAGTTGTCGTCCGTCGCATCCGCCTCGTACGTCGCCCAGTCGTGGAGCGACACGCGGTCGAGCGGCGCGCCGCTGTAATAGCCGCTGATCGCGTCGAGGAGAGGCCGGTGCAGGTCGTCGGCGGGGACGAAGCTGGACATCAGCCGGTCGGGACCATCGGTCGCGGCCCGCGCGGCCTTTTCGAAGCGATCATAGGCGTCGCGTCCCGCCTGCTGCTCGGCGGGCGAGTAGCCCAGGTCACGCCACTGCGTTCCCCATGCTGGGTCCGTGCGATCGATATGGAAATCCTCGGCCTGCGCGATGGCGGTCCACGGGTTGCGCTTGGCGGAGTGGAGCCAGCCGCAACCGTGATCGACGACATGGCCGGTAGTCAATCGAACCGATCGCGCACGCCCGCCGAGGCGATCGGAAGCCTCGACCAGCAGCACGGGGCGGCCGGCGTCGTGCAGCCGGCGCGCGGCGGCGATGCCGGCGGCGCCGGCGCCGATGACGAGGGTGAGGTCGGTCATTGGGATGCCACGCCGCGGCAAAGCCGCGTCGTCGGGCGTGGCGGGGCGCCGCCGGCCGGGGGGGGGGGGGGGGGCCGGGCCCGCCG
>CAXTWJ010000300.1:0-350 GCA_964247925.1 uncultured Sphingomonas sp. | reverse complement strand
TTCACCCCGGCGTCCGCCCCGAGGAGCCGCTGAGCGAAGCCGAAGCGGCGTCTCAGAGGACCCGGCCCGACCACGCCCGTCGAAACACATCACCGACAAGCATGTGCCGCACCGGCCGATACGCTGGAACCCTTTTAAACGCGCACGGCGGAAGGCGCTCCGCTTGCAGGTCAGGCCGTTAGCAGCCGCTTCTCGCCCGCCACGCGCATCATCGCCTTTTGCAGCTTTTCGAAGGCGCGGACCTCGATCTGGCGCACCCGCTCGCGCGACACGCCATAGACCTGGCTCAGCTCCTCCAGCGTCTTGGGATCGTCGGTCAGCCGCCGCTCGGTCAGGATGTGCTTCTCGCG
>CAXTWJ010000299.1:0-3716 GCA_964247925.1 uncultured Sphingomonas sp. | reverse complement strand
CGGACGGCGTCACCAACGCGACGCTGCCGAAGACGTGTCCGCCAGAGCAGCTGACGCTGGAGGAGGCCGCCCAGCTCATCGATGCCCGCGCGGCGACGGTGCCGGTGAAAGGCAAGAAAAGAGCTCCGGCGAAGAAGGCTCCGGCCAAGAAAGCGGCTCCGACAAAGGCGGCGGCACGCCCTGCTACCAAGAAGCTTAGCTGAGAGACCGACGATCCGATGGCCGTGCCCGATTTCCAAAGCCTGATGCGGCCGGTTCTCGCCGCCGCCGCTGAGCAGCCGATCCGAATGCCGGATATCGTGGCGGAGCTAGCCGACAGCTTCGAGCTAAGCACGGAGGAACGCGAGGAGCTGTTACCGAGTGGACGGCAACGTCTGTTCTACAATCGGTTGGCTTGGGCAAAATTCCACCTCGCCAAGGCCGAGATGATCTCATCACCGTCGCGTGGGAGCTTTGTCGCGACCCCGGCGGGAAAGGCGCTGCTGAAGGCGGCACCCGAGCGCATCGACATGGCCATTCTACGCCGACGGTCGCCGTCCTATGCGAAAATGCTCGCCGGCGAGAAAAACGGCAACTCCGGCACAGGCTTGGAGGCGGAACCGATCGAGGCAGACATATCAACGCCGACCGACGAGATCGCGGCGGCCGTCAAACTGCTGAGAGAGAAGCTCAAGATCGACCTTCGCGAGCAGATCGCAGCGGCTGGACCGGCAAGGTTCGAGCGGCTGATCCGAGACCTGCTCGTCGCGATGCAGTATGGCGAAGACCTGGACGCCGACGGGAGGCGAGCCGGCGGGAGCGACGGTGGCGTGGACGGCGTCATCAGCCAGGACAAGCTCGGACTGGATCGCATCTACCTGCAAGCGAAGCTTTATACGGACGCGAAGATTGGCCGACCCGCTATCCAGGGCTTCGTTGGCAGCCTGCTTGGTCATGGCGCGAGCAAAGGGGTGTTCGTGACCATGACCAGCTTCAGCAAGGAAGCGACCGCCTACGCTGCTGGCCTGCGGGAACGCATCGTGCTCATCGACGGCGACCGGCTGTGCGATCTGCTTATCGAGCATGGCGTCGGCGTTCGAGACGAGCGGCCGATTGTGATCAAGCAAATCGACTACAGCTATTTCACCGACGAGGGGTAGCGTGTCATCGAGCGTTCGTCGGCTGGCCTCGCGAGCTCACAGTGGCAGCAACGCAGCTGGCAACGGAGGTAGAAGGCCATAGCAGCCAAGCGCGGTTCAGTCGCGTGGCAGTAGCTCGTGCGCCAGCTGGCGGGCGGTGTCCTTGAGCACCTGCGCCGAGCCGCGGTCGCCCTTGATGATCGAGGACATGAAGCCCTTCGCCTGCTCAAAGGTCAGATGCGGCGGGAACGGCGCGACGTTCGGATCGCACTTGACCTCGATCACCGTGGGTCGATCGGCCGCGAGCGCAGCGTCCCACGCCGGCCCGAGCGCGTCGGGCGCATCAACGAACACGCCGCCCAGCCCCAGCATCTCGGCGAACCTGGTATAGGGCACGTCGGGCAGGTCCTGCGTGGTCGCGAAGCGCGGGTTGCCCTCCATCACGCGCTGTTCCCACGTCACTTCGTTCAGGTCGCCATTGTTGAACACGCACACCACCAACCTGGGGTCGGCCCAGCGGCGCCAGTATTTCTGGATCGTGATCAGCTCGGCCATGTTGTTCATCTGCATCGCGCCGTCGCCGACCAGCGCCACCACCGGCCGGGTCGGATGCGCGAACTTCGCGGCGATCGCGTACGGCACGGCGGCGCCCATGGAGGCGAGGCCACCCGAGACACTGCCGCGCTGCCCCGCCTTCACCCGCCAGTCGCGCGCGTACCAGTTGCAGCACGAGCCGGAGTCCGACGTGACGATCGCATCGGCGGGCAGGCGCGGCGACATCTCCCACACGATCCGCTGCGGATTGACCGGGTCGGCCGGGGCGAGCGCGCGCGCTTCCAGCGTCTCGTACCAGCTCCTGACGCCCTTCTCGACCTCCTCGCGCCAGCCCCGGTCGGCCTTGCGCTCCAGCAGTGGCAGGAGCGCCGCGAGCGTGTCGGCGGCATCGCCGTGCAGGTTGACCTCGACGGGGTAGCGCAGCCCCAGCATCGCCGGCTCGATGTCGATCTGCACGGCGCGGGCCTGCCCGTCGGGGGGCAGGAACTCCGCCCAGGGAAAGCCGGTGCCGATCATCAGCAGCGTGTCGCAGCCGTTCATCAGGTCGGACGACGGCTTCGTGCCCAGCAGCCCGATCGCGCCGGTGACGTGAGGAAGGTCGTCGGGCAGCACGTCCTTGCCCAGCAGCGCCTTGGCAACGCCCGCGCCGAGCAGCTCGGCCACCTCGATCACCTGCCCCGCCGCCCCGCGCGCGCCGGCGCCGACCAGGATCGCCACCTTCCCGCCGGCATTGAGCACGTCCGCGGCGCGGCGCAGATCGGCGGCCACGGGCACCGTCGAGGGCCGGCTGTACCCAGGCCCGGAGCGGGTGAAACCGTGCTGGCGCGCGGGCTCCTCATACGCCTGATCCTGCACGTCCTTGGGCAGGATCACCACGCCCACCTCGTTCCTGGCGACCGCGATGCGGATCGCGCGATCGGTCAGGTGGCGGACCTGCGCGGGCGCGGCCGCCTCCTGCACGAAGGCGGCGACGTCGGCGAACAGCCGGTCGAGGTTCAGTTCCTGCTGATAGCTCGCGCCGCGCACGGTGGTCTCGGCCTGGCCGGCGATGGCGAGCACGGGCTGATGGTCGAGCTTGGCATCGTACAGGCCGGTGATGAGATGCGTCGCGCCCGGGCCGCCGGTGGACAGGCAAACGCCCAGCTCGCCGGTGAACTTTGCGTGCGCGGTCGCCATGAAGGCCGCCATCTCCTCGTGGCGGACCTGGATGAACTCGATGCCCTCTCCGGCCTTTTCGGCGCGTTGCAGCGCGCCCAGCACGCCGTTGATGCCGTCGCCGGAATAGCCATAGATCCGGGTGACGCCCCACGCCTTCAGGCGCTCGACGAAGAAGTCGCTGGTCTGCCTGGCCATGATGCCCTCGCTATGCTCGCGAGGCATCAAGCCTTCAGCCGGGTGGGTGTTCCCTCAAGCGGCGAGCCTGCGGGTGGCACTGATCCAGGCGCGGGCGGCCGCCTGCGCGGTCGCGATCTCGCGCGCGGTCATGTCCTCGGCGATCTCCGAGCGGCACGCCTGCGCGGCTTCCGAGCCGTGGACGGCCGCCAGGTTGAACCACTTGTGCGCCTCGATCAGATCGATGCCGACGCCCAGCGTGCCGGTCGAGTAGCAGACCCCCAGGTCGTACAGCGCGTCCTCGTCCCCGGCGGCGGCGTCCACCAGCCGGCTCTCGATCAGGAACTGCGCGCTTTTCGCCGAATTACCCATGTACCCCACCCCTGTTTCATTCCCATGCGCGGGGTGTGGGGTGATTCGCGTAACGGAATGGTTAACGGGATTAACCGTGAGGAGTAGCAGGGAATGGGGACAACGCAGCCCTACTCCCTCCTCCCTGCTACCTCGACGTTGTCGATCAGCCGCGTCGTCCCCAGCCGCGCGGCGGCGAGCAGGCGACGCGGGCGATCGGGCGTCGGGTCGCCCAGCGTCTCCGCGTCCACCAGCGCCAGGTAATCCACCGCGAAGCCCGCGCCCGTCATCATCGCCCCCGCCGCCGCGAGCGCCTGCCCGGCGTCATCGCCGCGGCCGATCGCGCGCGCGGCCTCGCCC
>CAXTWJ010000298.1:0-3745 GCA_964247925.1 uncultured Sphingomonas sp. | reverse complement strand
GCGCGCGCTTCGGCCTGCCCTGCGTCATCTACATGGGCGCGCGCGACATCGAGCGACAGCAGCCGAATGTCTTTCGGATGAAGCTGCTGGGCGCCGAAGTCCGCCCCGTGACCAGCGGAGCGCGGACGCTCAAGGACGCGATGAACGAGGGGCTGCGCGACTGGGTCGCCAACATCCACGACACATTCTACATCATCGGCACGGCGGCCGGCCCGCATCCCTACCCCGAGATGGTCCGCGATTTCCAGTCCGTGATCGGGACGGAGGCGCGCGCGCAGATGCTGGCGCGCACCGGACGCCTGCCCGATCTGCTGGTCGCGGCGATCGGCGGCGGATCGAACGCGATCGGGCTGTTCCATCCCTTCCTCGACGACCCCGACGTCCAGATGCTCGGCGTGGAGGCGGCGGGGCACGGCCTCGACCGGCAGCACGCCGCGAGTCTCGCCGGCGGCTTCCCCGGCGTGCTCCACGGCAACAGAACCTATCTGCTGCAGGATGAGGACGGCCAGATCGCCGAAGCGCACTCGATCAGCGCCGGCCTCGATTATCCCGGCATCGGCCCGGAGCACGCCTGGCTGCGCGACATCGGCCGCGTCCAGTATGACAGCGCGACCGATACGGAGGCGCTCGACGCCTTCCAGCTGCTCTGCCGGACGGAGGGCATCATCCCCGCGCTCGAACCCTCGCACGCCATCGCCACCGTGACCCGCAAGGCCCGGGAAATGCGGCAGGATCACGTGATCCTGGCCAATCTGTGCGGCCGCGGCGACAAGGACATCTTCACCGTCGCCGAGGCACTTGGGGTGGCGATATGAAAGGGCGAATGCTGGCCGAAGCGGCTTTTCAGATCGGGTTGTTCCTGCTGATTGTTACGATCGGGTTCATAGCCGGGCAACTGGCGCAGCCTCTTGGCCCAACTTGGGCGCGGCTGATTGGCAGCGCCGTAACTGCTACGCTGACGAGCGCACTGCTGTTCAACTGGAGCCGTATCTTGGAGCGGTTCTGGCCAAGGCGAGCCAAGTGAGCCGCCTAGTTTCCGCCTTCGCGCCAAGCCGCCCCGCGCTCGTCACCTTCGTCACCGCTGGTGACGGCCCCACCGCCGCGGTCCTCGACGCGCTGGTCGCGGGCGGGGCGGACGTGATCGAGCTGGGGATGCCGTTCACCGATCCCATGGCGGACGGTCCCGCGATCCAGGCCGCGAACCTGCGCTCGCTCGCGGCGGGCACGACCACGGCCGATATCCTGCGGCTCGCCCGCGACTTCCGCGCCCGCCACCCGGACGTGCCGCTCGTGCTGATGGGCTATGCCAACCCGATGCTCCGGCGCGGCGCCGACTGGTTCGCGCTCGCCTGCGCCGACGCCGGCGTCGATGGCGTGATCTGCGTCGATGTGCCGCCGGAGGAGGACGATCAGCTCGGGCCCGCGCTGCGCGCCCACGGCATCGATCCGATCCGCCTCGCCACCCCCACCACCGACGCCGCGCGGCTGCCGCAGGTGCTCCACGGCGCGTCGGGCTTCCTCTACTATGTCTCGGTCGCCGGCATCACCGGGCTGCAGCAGGCGGCGCAGGACAGCATCGACGCCGCCGTCGCCCGGCTGAAGGCCGCGACCGACCTGCCCGTCGCCGTCGGCTTCGGCGTCCGCACCCCCGACCAGGCCGCCGCCATCGCGCGTGTCGCCGACGGTGTCGTGGTCGGCTCCGCGATCGTGGAGCTGGTCGGCGAGCACGGCGCCGACGCGCCTGCTTATGTCGAACGATATGTAAGCAGCCTGGCCCAAGCCGTTGCTTGCCCACGAAAGGAACTGGCCGCATGAGCTGGCTCAACTCCGTCCGCAACGTCCTGCCCTTCGGCGCCAAGCCCAAGACCACGCCCGACAATCTCTGGCACAAATGCAAGGGCTGCGATCAGATGGTGTTCGTCAAGGAATGGACGGACAACGGCCAGGTCTGTCCGCTGTGCGATCACCACGACCGCATTGGCCCGGCCGAACGCTTCCGCCAACTCTTCGACGAGGGCACGATCGAATTGATCGCCGCGCCCAAGGTCGCCGAGGATCCCCTCCGGTTTCGCGATTCGAAACGCTACAGCGACCGGCTCAAGACCGCGCGCGCCGACACCGCCGAGCCCGATGCGCTGGTCAATACGCGCGGTCGGATCGGCGGCCACGCCGTCGTGGTCGGCGTGCAGGACTTCGCCTTCATGGGTGGCTCGATGGGACTGGCGGTCGGCGAGGCGTTCGTGCGCGGCGTCGAGAACGCGATCCGGGACCGGTGCCCCTATATCATCTTCACCGCGTCGGGCGGCGCGCGGATGCAGGAGGGCATTCTGTCGCTGATGCAGATGCCGCGCAGCACGGTCGCGATCGACATGCTGCGCGACGCCGGCCTGCCCTACATCGTCGTGCTGACCGACCCGACATCCGGCGGCGTCATGGCCGCCTACGCGATGCTGGGCGATATCCAGATCGCCGAGCCGAAGGCGACGCTCGCCTTCACCGGTCGCCGCGTGATCGAGAGCACCATTCGCGAGAAGCTGCCCGCCGACTTCCAGACGAGCGAATATTACCTCGACCACGGTCTGATCGATATGGTCGTTCACCGCCATCAGCTGAAGGAGCGGCTGGCGACCGTGATCGGCTATCTGTGCGGGGCGCGGCAGAAGGCAGCGTAGGATCGAGATATCAGTGAGCAGGCGACAGGCAGCAAGAAGGACGGGATCTGCTGCCTGCTGCCTGTCGCCTGCTGCCTGAGCCATGGACCACGCCACCTCTACCGACCCCGCCGTCCAGGCGCAGCTCGATCGCCTGTTCGCGCACGGCCCTGGCACCGACACGCTCGGCCTCGACCGGATCACCCACCTGCTGGCCAGGCTCGGCGACCCGCATCTGCACCTTCCCTCCGTGCTCCACGTCGCGGGCACCAACGGCAAAGGCTCGACCTGCGCCTTCCTGCGCGCCGCGTTGGAGGCGGCGGGGCATTCGGTCCATGTGTATTCCAGTCCGCACTTGGTCCGGTTCAACGAGCGCATCAGGATCGCGGGCCAACTGATTGATAATGCGACACTCGCACCGCTGCTGGCCGAAGTGCTCGACGCGGGCGAGGGCCTGGGCGCCAGCTTTTTCGAGGTGACCACCGCCGCCGCCTTCCTCGCCTTCGCGCGAAGCCCCGCCGCCGCGACGATCGTGGAGGTCGGCCTGGGCGGACGGCTCGACGCCACCAATGTCATCCCCGCCCCCATCGTCACCGGCATCGCCGCGCTGGGGCTCGACCACCAAGCCTTTCTGGGCGACTCCGCCGTCGGCATCGCGGGCGAGAAGGCGGGCATCGCCAAGCCGGGCGTGCCGCTCGTCACGATGGACTATGCCCGACCCTTGCGCGCCCGCATCGCCGAAGTCGCGGCCGACGCCGGCGCTCCGGTGATCGCACGCCACCGCGACTGGTGGAGCGAGACCGCGCGCACCACGGTCCGCTACCGCGACGCAGGTTTCGCCGTCGTCACCCGCCCCCCGCGCATGGGCGGCGCGCACCCGTCCCGCAACCTGGCCCTCGCCATCGCCATGCTGCGCCACCAGGGCGCGCTGCCCATCCCGGAGGCCGCGTACCGCGCGGCCGCCGACAGGACCGGGCGGCGCGGGACGCGGGGCGCGTCGAACGTCGGGCGGCTCGCCTCCAGCTCGGCGACGCGGGCCAGCCGCGGCTGCTCCGCCGTCGCGGCCTTCTTGGGCTTCTGCAACTGCTTCAGTT
>CAXTWJ010000297.1:418-3757 GCA_964247925.1 uncultured Sphingomonas sp. | reverse complement strand
CGAAGCCGTGGCTGACCGAGCCCGACGCGCCGAGGTTGCCGCCGTTCTTCGACACAGCGGTGCGCACGTTGGTGGCGGTGCGATTGCGGTTGTCGGTCAGCGCCTCGATGATGAGGCTGACGCCACCCGGGCCAAAGCCCTCATAGCGGATCTCTTCGTAGTTCTCCGCATCACCACGCGAAGCCTTGTCGATCGACCGCTGGATGTTGTCCTTGGGCATCGACGCCGCCTTGGCCGCGTTGACGGCCGCGCGCAGGCGCGGATTCATATCTGGGTCGGGCAGGCCCATCTTGGCCGCCACCGTGATCTCGCGGCTGAGCTTGGAGAACTGCCCGGAGCGCTTCTTGTCCTGCGCGCCCTTGCGGTGCATGATGTTCTTGAACTTGGAATGGCCGGCCATTTTGTCTCTCTTGCGTCACCCCGGCCTTGAGCCGGGGTCCCGCTTCTTCTGCGGCGGGATCAAGGCAGCGGGACCCCGGGTCAAGCCCGGGGTGACGAATGGGCCTAGTGCAGCCCGAGCGCGTGGCGGTACGTCTCGATCAGCGCGTCCGCTTCGTCGCGGTGGTGCTTCTCCATCCGGCGCAGGCGAACGATGTGGCGCATCGTCTTGACGTCGAAGCCGGTCGATTTCGCCTCGGCATAGACGTCCTTCACCTGGCCGGCGACGGCGCGCTTTTCCTCCTCCAGCGTCTCGATCCGCTCGATCAGTTGGCGGAGCTGCTCGGCGGAAACATTGTCGGTCATGGTGGTCCTGCGCGTGAAAAAAGGGGCGTGTAGGCGAGCCGCCCGGCCCCGTCACCCCTTCGGATTCAGCTTGAGGCTGTACGCCATGCGGTCGAGCTGCTCGGGCGTGGCGTCGGCGACGTGCGCCATCTTCCACGCGGCATAGGGCATCCCGTACACGGTCTCGCGCGCCTGCCCGCGCTCCAGCCCAGCGGCGTCCTCCACCCATTCGGACAGGCAGTTGCGGCAGAAGCCGGCCAAGCCCATCAGGTCGATGTTCTGCGCGTCCGTCCGGTGCCGGAGGTGGCGCACCAGCCGGCGAAACGCGGCGGCCGCGTGCGCGTCGCTGAGCTGGTCGAGCGGGTCCATGGCATATACTCCGGTTGATCCCCCGCCCTTATCGGCTAAGTGACGCGCCGGCCAAGCCCCGCGGGAGCGCCAACAATGACCAAAGCCATCACGCCCCGCTCGCGAAAGGTTCGCGTGCTCGCCACGCTGGGTCCCGCGTCGAGCAGCCCGGAGATGATCGCCGCGCTCCACCATGCGGGCGCCGACGCGTTCCGGGTCAACATGAGTCATGGCGACCAGGCGTCCAAGGTGGCGGTGATCGCCGCGATCCGGGCGCTGGAGAAGCAGACGGGGCGGCCATCGACGATCCTGGCCGACCTGCAGGGCCCCAAGCTGCGCGTCGGGCGTTTGGCGGGCGGGCGCACGACGCTGATGACGGGCAGCCGCTTCATCCTCGACCGCGATCCGGCGGAGGGCGACGCCACGCGCGTCGAGCTGCCGCACCGCGAAATCTTCGAAGCGATCGAGCCGGGCGCGCGGCTGCTGCTGGATGACGGCAAGCTGGTGCTGCGCGTGGTCGAGAACGACGATGCGCGCATCGTCACGACGGTGGAGGTCGGTGGGGCGCTGTCGAACAGCAAAGGGCTGAACGTCCCCGATGTCGTCGTGCCCGTCCCCGCGCTGACGGAAAAGGACAGGAGCGACCTGTCGTTCGCGATCGAGCAGGGCGTGGACTGGGTGGCCCTGTCGTTCGTGCAGCGGCCCGAGGACCTGATGGAGGCGCGCCGGCTGCTCGGCGGCAAGGCGGCGCTGCTCGCCAAGATCGAGAAGCCGGCCGCGATCGAGCGGCTGGAGGAGATCGTCGAGCAGTGCGACGGCGTGATGGTGGCGCGCGGCGACCTGGGCGTCGAGCTGCCGCCGCAGTCGGTGCCGCCGCTGCAGAAACGTATCGTGGAGGTCTCGCGCCGGCTCGGGCGCCCGGTGGTGGTGGCGACGCAGATGCTGGAGAGCATGATCACCTCGCCCTCCCCGACCCGCGCGGAGGTGTCGGACGTGGCGACCGCGATCTATGACGGCGCGGACGCGATCATGCTGTCGGCGGAGTCGGCGGCGGGCGAATGGCCGGTGGAATCGGTCGCGATGATGAACGCGATCGGCGACGCGGTGGAACGCGACCCCGGCCATGGCGACCGCATCCACTTCACCGTCACCAAGCCCGATCCCACCACGGCGGACGCGCTGGCGGAGGCGGCCAAGACGATCGCGCTGACCGTCGGCGCGTCCGCGATCATCTGCTACACCACGTCGGGCTCGACGGCGCGGCGCATCGCGCGCGAGCGGCCCTCGGTGCCGATCCTGGTGCTGACGCCCAGCATCGTCACCGCGCGCCGGCTGGGCCTGCTGTGGGGCACGCACGCGGTCCACACGCGCGATGTCGAAAGCTTCGAGGAGATGGTGGCCAAGGCCAAGCGCATGGCGATTCGCCAGGGCATCGCGCGCGCCGGCGACCGGGTGATCGTGCTGGCGGGCGTGCCCTTTCGCACGCCGGGCTCGACCAACGTGCTCCATGTGGTGCGGGTGACGGGCGAAGAGCTGAAGGGCTATCCCGCCGGCTGAAGCAGGCCGAGGCCGGTGAGCTGGCGCCGCAGCGTCGGCTCGTCGGTGAAATGCAGCGCGTGGAGGCCGACCGCCGCCGCGCCCGCGACGTTGTCGGCATTGTCGTCGATGAACACCGCCTCGCCCGCGCGCAGGCCCCAGCGGTCGAGCGCGAGGCGGTATATGGCGGGGTCGGGCTTCACCAGCCTCTCGACGCCCGAGACGATGATGTCGCGGAAGTTGGCAAAGGTTGCCGCTTCGCGGGCCGCGAAGGGCGGCCAGAACTCGTGGGAGAAGTTGGTGATGGCGTAAAGTGGCACGCCGCGCGCGTGCAGCTCATCGAGCAGCGCGGGCATACCGGCGACCGGGCCGGGGATGCTCTCGCCGAACCGGTCCTGCCAGAGCGCGATCAGCCCGGCGTGGTGCGGGTGCGCGGCGATCAGCTCGGCGGACGTCTCGGCGAAGTCGCGGCCGGCGTCGTGCTGGAAGTGCCAGTCGGTCGTGACAACGTCGCGCAGGAACGCGTCGAGCGCGTCCGGGTCGGGGATCAGCCGCTCGTACAGGAAGCGGGGGTCCCAGCGGTAGAGAACGCGACCGACGTCGAAGATCACGGCGGTAAGCGTCATGACCTATGGGGACCACGACACGGGCCTAATCCCGTGTCGTCGGTCGGGGCTGTGGCCCCCAGGCCAAGGTTTAGGCCTGGACCCCGGGGGGGGGGGGGGCAGCGCG
>CAXTWJ010000297.1:0-408 GCA_964247925.1 uncultured Sphingomonas sp. | reverse complement strand
CATCGTCCTGGAAATGCCAGTCGACCGTGACTACGTCGCGCAGGAACACCTCGAGCGCCTCACCCTCGGGGATGAGGCGCTCGTAGAGGAACCGCGGGTCCCACCGGTACAGGACACGGCCGATGTCGAAGATGACGGCCGTGGGCGCGGGCTGGATCAGCCCTGGCGCGCCTTGAAGCGGCGGTTGGTCTTGTTGATGACGTAGGTGCGGCCGCGGCGGCGGATCACGCGATTGTCGCGATGACGATCCTTCAGCGACTTCAGCGAGTTGCGGATCTTCATGGTCGGTCTTCTTGAATCGGAGGCGAAAATGGACGCGCCCGCCTATGGGCGTGCGCCCCGTAAGTCAACGGGGAGCCGGACGGCAGGTGGGGCGTTACGCTTGTGTACTCATCCGAAGGTCATGGC
>CAXTWJ010000296.1:0-3765 GCA_964247925.1 uncultured Sphingomonas sp. | reverse complement strand
GGCCGCCGCCGACCAGGCCGGCTACGCCCATACCGCCTATCGCCACATCAAGGTCGCGGGCGTGATCGACGCGCTGGCCCAGCTCGTCCGCGCGCTGGGCGGCAGGGCGGAGCCGGAGCGGCTGGCGCTGGCCCTGCGCGCCCTCCTGCCCACCGTCGGCGACCAGCCCGCGCCCCCCATCGCCTTTCTGCGCGCGTTCGACCTGGGCTATCGCATCCGCCGCCTGCGCCTGCTCGCCCGCGCCTTGGCCGACCTGGAGGCTAGCGGCAACGAGGCCGCGCTCGCGCCCGCCCGCGATGCCATCTACGCGGCACTCTCCCCCTATCTGGCCCTGCGCCGCGCCGACGCGCACGCGCCCGTGCGCGCGCCGGCCCGCGCTGCACGCCCGGACTGGCCGGCGCTGCTCGACGCGCTGGAGCTGTCGTTCGATCTCGAGCAGCTTGATCGGGCCGCCGACACCCGGCTCGCCGCCGCCTTCGCCGCCCTGCCCCCGGCGCTCAGGCGGCCGCTGCTCGTCACCTATCTCGGCTTTCCCTGGTTCGACGTCGCGACCCTGCCGCTGCTCCAGGGCGATGGGCTGGACGAGTTCGACGCGGTCAAGGTCGATCGCATCGCCCCCGACGACGCCACCGCCCTCCGTGCGGGGGGTGCCGAAGCGACGCTGAAAGGCATCCAGTTCAACAGCTTCGGCGCCTTCTTCAGCCGCGCCTATCGCGAGAACGATTATCTGTGGGGCCGCCTGCACGGCGCCGAGCGGCTGATCGACATCGTCGCCTCCGCCGCGACGAGGCGCCCGCGCGCCGGCCGCCTGGCCCAGATCAAGCGCCGGGCATTCCTGGCCATCCTCGACGAAGAGGCGCCGCGCCTGACCGCCGTCGCGCCGTTGATCGCATCGCTCAGGCACGAGATCGCCTGAGATGCCGACGCTCGCGCCGGGCTGGCGCTCCCCCGCCTGACGCGGTAGCCTTCGCCTCATGCAGTTCCTGAAATACCTGTTCTGGTGCCTGCTCGCGTTCGTCGCGGCGGTGTTCTCGTTCGGCAATTGGTATTCGGTGGAGATCCACCTGCCCAGCGGGCTGATCGCGCTGGTGAACCTGCCGTTCCTGCTCTTCGTCACCTTCCTGATCGGCTTCTTGCCGATGCTCTTCTACCACCTGACCGCGCGGTGGCGGCTCAGGCAGCGGCTGGCGATCACCGAGCGCACGCTGGACCAGATCCGCGGCGCGGCCCTGCCGGTCGAGCCGCCCATTCCTTCGCCCGCGCCCGAGCCGCTGGCCGCCGAGCCCATCACGACGCTGCCATGAGCAGCCGCGTCTTCGTCGCCATCGACACACCCGACCTCGCGCGCGCCAAGGACATCGCCGCGCGCGTGCGGCACCATGTTGGTGGGGTGAAGCTCGGGCTGGAGTTCTTCCTCGCGCACGGCCAGCCCGGCGTGCGCGCGATGGCCGAGCTGGGCCTGCCGATCTTCCTCGACCTGAAACTGCACGATATCCCCAACACCGTCGCCAAGGCGGTGCAGGCGTTGAGCCCGCTCGAACCCGCGATCCTGACCGTTCACGCCGCAGGCGGCCGCGCGATGCTGGAGGACGCGAAAGCCGCCGCCCCGCCGCACACGAAGGTGGTCGCGGTGACGGTGCTGACCAGCCTCGACGCACAGGATCTCGCCGCCGCCGGCGTCGGCGGCCCCGCCCACGACCAGGTGCTGCGGCTGACCGAGCTGGCCCGCCTCGCCGGCCTCGATGGCATCGTCTGCTCGGGCGAGGAGGTCGCCGCCGCGAAGGCGGGGTGGCCAGGCGGATTCTTCGTCGTCCCCGGCGTCAGGTCCGCCGAGGGCCCCGCGGGCGATCAGAAGCGCGTCGTCTCGCCCCGTGCCGCGCTCGACGCCGGCGCCTCCGTGCTGGTGATCGGCCGCCCGATCACCCAGGCCGACGATCCCGACGCCGCCGCGCGGGCGATCGCGGCGACGATCTAGCGCATTGGCGTTCGTGCGCCGCCGCTCCGCGAGCTGTCGAGCCTCGTCCAGCCATGCGACGAGACGCTGAACTTGCCCGGCCCCGACACGCTGCCTAGATCGCTGGCGATGACATCCGTGCCCCTGAGCGTCCGCCTCGCCGACGCCGATGACCTGCCCGCGCTGCACCCGCTGATCGAGCGCGCCTATCGCGGCGACAGCGCGCGTGCGGGCTGGACGCACGAGGCCGACCTGCTCGAGGGGCAGCGGACCGATCTGGCGACGCTGCAGGCGATCGTCGCCGACGCGGCGAGCCGCCTGCTGATCGCGGAAGCTGGCGACGATGTGGTCGGCTGCGTCCAGATCACCGATCGCGGCGACGGGCTGGGCTATCTCGGCCTGCTCTGCGTCGATCCGCGCCTGCAGGCGGGCGGGATCGGGCGGATGCTGCTCGACGAGGGGGAGTCGCTCGCCGCCGCGACCTTCGGCACGACGATCATGGAGATGACGGTGATCGACCGCCGCCCCGAGCTGATCGGCTATTACGAGCGGCGCGGCTACGTCCCCACCGGCGAGCGGCGACCCTTTCCCATCCCCGTCCAGCCGCCATTGACCATGACCGTGCTCGCGAAGCCGCTCGGGTGACCCGCGCCAAGATCTGCGGCCTGTCCACGCCCGAGACGCTGGACGCGGCGGTCGCGGGCGGCGCGAGCCATGTCGGCTTCGTGTTCTTCCCGCCTTCGCCGCGCGACGGCGTGCCCGAGCGCGCGGCGGCGCTGGCGGCGCGCGTGCCGGGTCACGTGGCGAAGGTGGGGGTGTGCGTCGATCCCGACGACGCCCTGCTCGATCGCGCAATCGGCGCCGCGCGCCTCGACGCGGTGCAGCTCCACCGCGTCACCCCCGAACGCGCCGCCGCGATCCGTGCGCGCGGCGTGGAGACCTGGATCGCGGTCGCGGTGAAGGGGCGCGCCGATCTGGACGACGCTCGCCGGTTCGCCGGCGCGGCCGACCGCCTGCTGTATGACGCCAAGACGCCCGACGGCGCCGCGCTGCCCGGCGGCATGGGGCTGCGCTTCGACTGGGGGCTGCTCGACCGCTTCGCGCACCCGCTGCCCTGGGCGCTGTCGGGCGGCCTCGACCCGGCCAGCGTCGGGGAGGCGATCGGCCGCACGGGCGCGCCGCTGGTCGATGTGTCGTCGGGCGGGGAGACCGCGCCGGGAGTGAAGGACGCCGGGCTGATCCGCGCGTTCCTTAAGGCGGTGCAGACGACCTGATCCTTTCACCCGACATCCCCGCGTTCGCGGGGATGACGAAGTGGTGGCGTAGGGCTAGAGGGCAGGCATGAACGCTCCCAACTCCTTTCGCCTCCAGCCCGACGAGCGCGGCCATTTCGGCGAGTTCGGCGGCCGTTACGTCGCCGAGACGCTGATGCCGCTGATCCTCGACCTCGACCGCGAGTATCGCGCGGCGAAGGCGGACCCGGCGTTCCAGGCCGAGTTCGACGACCTGCTCGAACATTATGTCGGCCGCCCCAGCCCGCTCTACTATGCCGAGCGGCTGACCGCCGCGCTGCGCGAGGGCGCCGAACCCGGCATGGGCGCGCAGGTCTGGTTCAAGCGCGACGAGCTCAACCACACCGGCGCGCACAAGATCAACAACTGCATCGGCCAGATCCTGCTCGCGATCCGCATGGGCAAGACGCGGATCATCGCGGAGACGGGCGCGGGCCAGCACGGGGTGGCGACCGCGACGGTGTGCGCGCGCTTCGGCCTGCCCTGCGTCATCTACATGGGCGCGCGCGACATCGAGCG
>CAXTWJ010000295.1:0-3786 GCA_964247925.1 uncultured Sphingomonas sp. | reverse complement strand
GATCAGCTGCGAGTGGTACGTCAAGCTCGAGCAAGGTCGCGAGGTGTCGGCATCGGCCGGGACGATCGCCGCGCTCGCGCGGGCGCTGGTGCTCGACGACGGCGAGGTGGCGCATCTGCGCAGGCTCACCGGCCGCGGTCCGGTAACGCCATTCGTCCGCGAAACGGTGCCGGACATCATCGACCAGATCATCCGCGGCCTGCCCGAACCCGCCTATATGACGGGTGACCGCTGGGATGTGCTGGCGTGGAACGCCGCGGCGGACCGGCTTTTCGGCTTCTCGACGATGGTCGAGGTCGAGCGCAACATCCTTCGCTATATGCTGACCACTCCGGCGGCGCGCGCGCTGTTCGGCGACGGTTGGGCGGCGGAAGCCCAGCGGATGATCGCGCTGTTCCGGACGACGTACGACCAGCTCGGGGGCGACCCCGCCTTTCAGGACATGGTGACAGACCTCGGCGCCACGTCCGCAGAGTTCCGGGAGTGGTGGTCTTCCCACCACGTGGCGACCCCGTCGGCAGGTCTCAAGGTGCTTCGCCCGAAAGCAGGGGGTGTCGAGACGTACGCCTATGCCAGCTTTCAGGCGAACGACGATCCCCGTCTAAAATTGGCCTTGTACACACGAGTCGACCCGCACGGGCAGAACAACCCGGGGTAGCTTGTCGTCGCTCGACGTATCCCCTTCCAGATAGCAGGAGAGCCGAGCTTCCCGTCTAGCGTATCAGAACCAGCAACTTGCCGTGAGCGTGGCCGGCCAGACTCGTCTCCATGGCCGTCCGCCAATCGTCGAGCGGAAACGTCCGGGCGATCGGTATGGTGAACCTGCCCTCCGCCGCGAGTGCCGCGAAACGGGGGAGCACGTCGTATCGAAGACCGCCGCCCTCCTCGACGCTGGACCGCACGCCGAGCTCCTTGGCGGCCGCCATGTCCGTGATCGTCAGCACGCGCCTAGGATCCCCGCCGGCGATCGCGACGAGGTCGCGCAGGATGCCCCGTCCCGGCGGCGAGGTGTCGAGCACGACATCCGGGCTGCCGCCGACGAGGTCGCGGACTCGCTCGACCATGCCCTCGCCGTATGGCGTCACCGCTGCGCCGAAGCCGCGCAACTGCCCGGCGAAGCTCTCGCCCGCCGTGGCAATGGCCCGTGCGCCGCGCATGACGGCGATCTGGACGGCCGCGAAACCGACCATCGTTCCCGCGCCATGCACGACAACGGTCTGCCCTTCGGCGACCGCCAGCGAGTCGATGCTGCGAAACGCAGTCTCGACCACCATGGGGAGCGAGGCACCCGCCTCCGGATCGAGCCCGGCGGGTAGCAGTGTCCAGAAGTTCAGGAGCGCATGATCCGCCAAGCCCGCGCTCGTGCAGTTCGCGTAATCGGGTACGCCGATCACGCGATCGCCGACCGAAACATCGGTCACGCCCTCGCCGACGGCGTCCACGGTTCCGACGATCTCCAGCCCGATGCCGCGGGGAATCAGCCCCGCGAACAAGCCGCGGCAGAGCGCCCAGTCGGCCGGGTTGAGCCCGCAGACCTCCACCGCCGCACGGACCTGTCTGGGGCCCGGAGCGGGAACAGCCGCTTCGTCCAGGCGCAGCACGTCGGCCGGCTCGCCATAGCCATGGAAGCGAACCGCGCGCATGGTTCTTGGCTGGCGTTCCGAAGTGTTCATGGTCATCTCCTGCAATGGATGATCGCCCGTACCAGCCGGTCACCCACTCACGTCGTTCGATCACGGCTTTGCCAAACGTCACTCAGTGACATATGACGTTTGTGTCACTCAGTGACAATAGGGATCTTGCGATGCGCGGTGTGGGAAAGGAGATGCGGCAGCGCCTCAGGCAGGCGGCGCTGGAATTGTACCGCGATCAGGGCTTCGACGGGACGACTGCGGCGCAAATCGCCGCTCGGGCCGGCGTTACCGGACGCACATTCTTCCGCCACTTCGCCGACAAGCGGGAGGTTCTGTTCGAGGAGGAGGCACTGCGGTCGACGCTGGTTGCGGGCCTGCTCGCGGCGCCGGATGCCCTGGACCCGCTGGACGCCCTACTCCACGCGTTCAGTTCGGCCGAGCCGTTGCTGGAAGAAAACCGGCCTACCGCCGACCTGCGCCGAGAGGTGATCGCCGCAACCCCGGCCCTCCAGGAGCGCGCGCTGGCCAAGGCGGAGGCCCTGACCAACGATCTGGCCATCATCCTCGCCCGACGCGGCATCGAGGATCGACTGGCGAGCCTCGCCGCCCGGATCGGCATGGCCGCCTGCGGCGAGGCGGCTTCGGCGTGGGACGCCGATCCGTCGCAGCCCTTCGGGACGCATCTGGATCGCGCCTTCGCCGATCTGCGCGTTCTTGCAGCCTGATTCTCGCACGCACCAAAGTTCGAGCAACGCCGGTCAATCGCCTGGCCATGCCCGCATCGCTTGCAGGGCTATTCTTTGCAGATCAGCCTTTGTCCCGCCGGCCGTCGCGCGTACCACCATGCCATCGCAAACCGCCGTCACAAACGCAGCCAGCGCGGCGGGGTCGGCATCGGCGGGCAGGTCGCCATCGGCCTGGGCGCGCTCCAGCCGATCCCATAGCGCCAGTTCGTTCGCTTGCCGTCGCCTAGCGAGCGCGACGGGTATGTCGTCGTTATCGGGTCCGGCGGAAAGCCCGCCAAGGATCAGGACGGACCCAGCCGGCGTCATGCCCGGCAACCGGTCGGCTGCCTCGAACAGCCAGCGTTCGGCCACGGCGCGCGCGGCGGGTGCGGACAGGATCCGGTCGCGCTGCTCGCCCTCGCAGGTGATATGCCGGTCGAGAACGGCCTCGAACAGCCCGCGCTTGCTCTTGAATGCGGCGTAAACGCTCGGGCCGGCCAAACCCATCGCAGCCGTCAGCGCCGTCATCGACGCACCCTCATAGCCATGCGCGCAAAACACCTGCATCGCCCGGTCCAGCACTTCAGCTTCGTCGAACTGCCGCGGGCGCGCCATGTGATCCTCCGGATATGTATCGGTTGATATATTACCGTTGACAGCGACCGTCGAGTGTCGGATGCTGTAACGATCGATACACAACCGGGTGGTTCGGCGATGACATATTCTTTTGGCGGCAAGGTGGCCGTGGTCACGGGCGGCAGCAGCGGGATCGGCCTCGCCACGGCGGCAAGGCTGGTCGGGGAAGGCGCGCGCGTGTTCATCGTCGGTCGGCGGCAGGAAGAGCTGGACCGCGCCGTGGCTACGATCGGGAGCGGCGTCTTCGCCGTTCAAGGCGACGTGGCAATCGCCGGCGATCTGGACCGGCTCTACGATCAGGTCGCGGCTGAAGCCGGTGGTATCGACATCGTCGTCGCCAACGCCGCGTCGTCCCAACCGGAAGCCCTTGGCGCGATCACCGAGGACGCGATCGACCGCCAGTTCGCCGCCAACGTGAAGGGGGTGATCTTCACGGTGCAGAAGGCCTTGCCGCTGATGCGCGACGGCGGCGCGATCGTGCTGGTGGGTTCGGTCGCCGCGATCAAGGCGGTGCCGTTCCAGAGCGTGTACGCGGCGAGCAAGGCGGCCGTGCGCGCGCTGGCGCGGACTTGGGCTGCCGAGCTGAAGGACCGCCACATCCGCGTCAACGTGGTCTCGCCGGGACCGGTCGACACCCCCGGCGCGTCCGCATTGATGGACGACGCGGCTAAGTCGACGGTCGCCGCCGCGGTGCCGGTCGGCCGGATGGGGCGCCCCGCCGACATTGCCGAGATCATCGTCCTGCTCGCGTCCGATGCGGCTGCGTTCGTCAACGGGGCGGATTACCAGGC
>CAXTWJ010000294.1:0-3787 GCA_964247925.1 uncultured Sphingomonas sp. | reverse complement strand
GGCCGCGCCAGCACCTTGGCCAGGCCGATGAAGCTGGCGTCGCACACGATCAGATCGACGGGCTCCGGGACGTGCGCGCCCGTCAGCACCCGCCCGCTGGTCTGTTCCAGCACGACCACGCGCGGATCCTGCCGCAGTGTCCAGGCGAGCTGGTTGGTGCCGCTATCGACCGCATAGACCCGTGCCGCCCCGCGACTGAGCAGCACGTCCGTGAACCCGCCCGTCGAGGAGCCGACATCGATCGCGACGGCGTCCGCCACATCCCATCCGAAATGGTCCAGTCCGTGCGCCAGCTTGATGCCGCCGCGCGACACCCAGGGATGGTCGCGCCCCCTCACCTCCAGCGCGGCATCGGTCGCGACCTGCTCGCCGGGCTTGGCGACCTTGCGCTCGCCAGCGAACACCAGACCCGCCATGACCAGCGCCTGCGCCCGCGTCCGGCTTTCCGCCAGCCCGCGCTCGACGAGCAGCTGGTCGATGCGGGTCTTGGACAAACTGGACTCCGGGGCGGTTGCGCGCTACCAAACTGGTCATGAACGCTCCTCCCGAGCAGAGCAAGTTCCAGGCGTACCGCGCACGAAAGAAGGCGGCGGGTCTGCGCGAGGTGCGGCGATGGGTGATCGACACGCGCACGCCTGAATTCCAGGCGGAAGCGAGGCGGCAGGCGGCGCTGCTGAACCACAGCGAGGACGAGCGTGAGGCGAACGCATTGATGGACCGCCTCGCGCGTGAAGCGTGGGACGACGACCACTGAAGCGCGGCGATGTTGTACGGATCGCCGACGGCAAGCCACGCCCGGCGATCATTGTGCAATCCGACCATGTGCCCACGCCGACCCATGTCATCGTGTGCCCGTTCACGACCACGCTTCTGGATGCGCCCCTCTATCGACTGGCGATCGAGCCGACGGATCGGAACCGGCTGACCAATCGATCTCAGCTCATGCTGAATAGGCTAACGGCGGTTCGCCTGGCGCACGTCGGCGGAGTGATCGGAACGCTCGATCCGTTCGACCTCGAGCGGTTGAGCCTGGCCCTGCTGCTCATTCTCGATCTGGACGCCTGACGCCACCGCCGCCCGCATCCGCCGCCAGATCGCCAGGTTCAGCCCGAGCAGCCCGATCACCGCGACCAGCGTCGCGGCCGCGACCTTTTCCCAGCCGGTCACGCGCGCGCTTCCACCACCCCGCTGCTGTTGTGGCGCAGCGCCGTCAGCACGGTATCGACGATCGCGTCGGCATCGAGCCGCGCGGCCGCGTACTGGACCTCCGGCTTGTCCTGGTCTTGGAACTGGTCGGGCAGGCGCATCGTGCGCAGCTTCAGCCCGCCGTCGATCAGCCCCGCGTCGCTGGCCAGCGTCAGCACGTGCGCGCCCAGCCCGCCGACCGCGCCCTCCTCGATCGTCACCGCGACCTCGTGCGTGGTCAGCAGCCGGCGGATCAGCGCCTCGTCCAGCGGCTTGGCGAAGCGCAGGTCGGCGACGGTGGTGGACAGCCCCTTGGCCTCCAGCTGCTCGGCCGCGCGCTGCGCCTCGGCCAGCCTGGTGCCCAGTGACAGGATCGCGACCGTCTTGCCTTCCCGCACGACGCGGCCCTTGCCGATCTCCAGCACGTCCGGTTCGGCGGGCAGCGCCACGCCCGTGCCGTTGCCGCGCGGGTAGCGCACCGCGATGGGCCCGCTGTCGTGGGCGACGGCCGTATGCGTCATGTGGACCAGCTCCGCCTCGTCCGACGGCGCCATCACCACCATGTTGGGCAGTGTCGCCAGATAGGTGACGTCGAATGACCCCGCGTGCGTCGCACCGTCCGCGCCGACCAGCCCCGCGCGGTCGATCGCGAAGCGGACGGGCAGGTTCTGGATGCACACGTCGTGGACGACCTGGTCATAGGCGCGCTGCAGGAACGTCGAATAGATCGCGCAGAACGGCCGCATCCCCTGCGCCGCCAGTCCCGCCGCGAAGGTCACCGCGTGCTGCTCGGCGATGCCGACGTCGAAGAAGCGGTCCGGGTGCCTGGCCGCGAACTTGTCCAGCCCCGTGCCCGACGGCATCGCCGCGGTGATCGCGCAGATGCGGTCGTCCGCGTCCGCCTCGCGCGCCAGCGCCTCGCCGAACACGTTCTGATATTGGGGCGGCCCCGCAGGCGCCTTGGCCTGCGCGCCGGTGATGACGTCGAACTTCTGCACGCCGTGATACTTATCCGCCGACGCCTCGGCCGGGCCATAGCCCTTGCCTTTCTTGGTCACGACATGGACCAGGATCGGCCCCTCCTCCGCGTCGCGGACATTTTCCAGCACGGGGATGAGGTGGTCGAGATTGTGGCCGTCGATCGGCCCGACATAGTAGAAGCCCAGCTCCTCGAACAGCGTGCCGCCCATCGTCATGCCGCGCGCGAACTCGTCCGTCTTGCGCGCGGCGGTGTGGAACGGCCGCGGCAGCTTGCGCGCGAACCGCTTGAGCAGCTCGCGCAGCGACAGGAACTCGCGGCTCGACACGATGCGCGACAGATAGGCCGACAGCCCGCCCACCGGCGGCGCGATCGACATGTCGTTGTCGTTCAGGATCACCACCAGCCGGTTGCCCGCGGCCTCCGCGTTGTTCATCGCCTCGTACGCCATGCCCGCCGACATGGCGCCATCGCCGATCACCGCGATCGCCTTGCCCGGCCGGCTCGACAGCTTGTTGGCGATCGCGAAGCCCAGCGCGGCGGAGATGGAGGTGGAGGAGTGCGCCGCGCCGAACGGGTCGTACTCGCTCTCGCTGCGCTTGGTGAAGCCGGACAGCCCACCGCCCTGGCGCAGCGTGCGGATGCGGTCGCGCCGCCCCGTCAGGATCTTGTGCGGGTAGCATTGGTGCCCGACGTCCCAGACCAGCCGGTCGCGGGGCGTGTCGAAGACATAGTGGATCGCCGTGGTCAGCTCGACCACGCCCAGCCCGGAGCCGAGGTGCCCGCCGGTCGTGCCCACGGCGGAGATCGTCTCCTGGCGCAGCTCGTCGGCGAGCTGGCGCAGTTGCTCGGGCTTCAGGCGGCGCAGTTCGGCGGGCGTTTCAACGGTGTCGAGCAGCGGCGTTGCGGGAAGGTCGGCCATGCGCGGGGGCTTACTCCGTCATCGCCGGGGTGTCGATTGGGCCGCCCCTGACGATCCGGTTAAAAACGGAAGGAAGATCAGCGGCACGCCGCGCAGGTGCCGCGCACCTCGATGACGGGACGTTCGGGCGAGAAGCCCTCCGCCTCCGCCGCGTTGCGGACGCCCCGCGTGATCCGGTCGTCATCCAGGTGCGTCGTCTGCCCGCACGCATCGCAGACCAGGAAGATGCAGTCGTGCAGGCAATCGGGATGCGCGTTCGCGACATAGGCGTTCGCGCTCTCGACCCGGCGCGCCAGGTTGGCGCCGACGAACAGGTCGAGGATGCGATAGACGGTATTGGCCGCGACCCGCCGGCCCTGCGTCTGCGACACCGCCTCGGCGATGTCATAGGCGCTGGCGGGCTTGGCGAACCCGGCGAGCGCGTCGAACACGGCGGCGCGCATCCGCGTCCACTGTTCGCCCGCCTTTTCCAGCGTCGCTTGCGCCGCCTGGGTCAGCGCCACGCCCTCGGGCTCATGATGATGGTGCGCGTGGGCCATGAGGGGAAATGTAGGCTCGCCCCCTCGCGCGGGCAAGCGCGCGTCAGTGCGTGGCGCGGTAGTTCAGGTCGTGCCCCATCGCGAGCAGCCCGACACCGATCACCGGCCAGAACGCCTCGCCGCCCATCAGCTCGGACGGGGCGGCAGCGTCGTGCGGCAGCC
>CAXTWJ010000293.1:0-3804 GCA_964247925.1 uncultured Sphingomonas sp. | reverse complement strand
GGGACACCGCCCGGCGATCCTGACCCGGGGGGCGAGGCGCGCGTCCGGCGGGTCGACGATGCCGACCGGCGCCGCGCCGCGCTCCACCAGCAGCAGCGCGGCGCGGACGTTTGCCGCGCGCACCACGTGCGGCGCCACCGCCGGCCAGGCGCCCAGCCGCTGCAGCGCCGCGCGCCCGTACCGGCCCGCCGGCACCGCGTCGGGGTCCGCCATCGCCAGCGGTCCCCCGCCGAGCAGCCGCGCGAGATTGGCGCGGCTGACCGTGCCGCGCCACCCCGCCGGCGCGACCACCACCAGGCGATTGCCCGCCAGGTCGGCGCGCGTGCCCGGCGCCAGCAGGCCCGCGCGGTCGAGCACGTCCATCCAGTCCTCGTCGGCGCTGGCGAACAGGTCGGCCGGCGCGCCCGCCTGCACCTGCCGCGCGCCTTGCGACGAGGCAGCGAAGCACAGCACCGGGCGCAAATGCCCCTCCCCCACCCATCTGCCCGCCGCCGCCGTCATGGCCGGCTGCGCCGGAGCCGGCGCAGCGAGCAGAAAGGCGACAAGGAGGAGCAGACGCATGGCCAATCCTACCCCGGCAGGCGCCCGCGACCAAATACGCGATGGAGCAGGCACTTACCCGCGCCAGCCACGTTTAGCTCCGCATGACCCGACCACCCCGGCACGCGACGCTGGACCTTGCCACCGCCACCCTGCTCGCGCTCATGGCGCTGGCCTGTGTCGGCTTTGCCTGGGGCGAGGGGTTTCACCTGGACGGGCTGCGCGCCGTTCCCGCCGCGGTGATGCTGTGCGGATTGGCGCTCGCGCGATCCATCGCGCGGGTGCGAGGGAACGTGTCGGCGGAAGCGACCGCGACCGCCTTCCTGCACATGACCGCGTTCACGATCCTGGGCGTGGTGCTCGCCTATACGATCGCGGCCCACTCCCCGCCGCTATGGGACGACCGGCTCGCCGCGACCGACCGGGCGCTCGGTTTGCGCTGGTCCGTGGTGCTGGCGACACTGGACCGGTGGCCGGTCGCGATCATGGTGCTGGGCGTCGCCTATCATTCCCTGTCGCTGCAGATGGTGGTTGCCATCCTGCTGCTCGGGACGCGCGGTCGGCTGACGACCCTGCGCGCGACGGTGTGCGCGGCAGTGCTGTCGGGCTTCGCCACGATCCTTGTCTCGGCCGCGATGCCGGCGAGCGGCAATCTTTTCGACCCTGCGCGCTTCCAGCACCTCTGGCCTTCGATCGCCTGGGCCGAGCGCGACCTGATCGCGGGACTGCGCAACGGCACGGGTCGGGTCATCGACCTGTCCATGCCGATGGGCATCGTCAGCTTTCCAAGCTTTCACGCGACGCTGTCGGCGCTGTTCATCTGGAGCGCGCGGGACACGGGGCGTGGGCGCTGGCCGCTGACGGTCTGGGCGGTGCTGACGATCGTCGCGACTCCCGTGTTCGGTGGCCATTACGCGATCGAGGTGATCGCCGGGCTGCTGCTCGCGCCACCGGCGGTCGCGGCGGCGCGGCTGTTCGCGCGGCCTGAAACATGGATCAAGCGCGGGATTGCTCCTTTCCTGCTAAGGCGGACGGCATGACGACGCGTGTTCTTCCTGACCGAACCGGCCTCTGGCTGGCCGGGGTCGTCGGGAGTGCGTGGCTCGCCATCCATCTCGGCGGCATTTTCGCGTGGCGCTGGCACTGGCCGGCGGCGCTCCTCGCCGTGCCGCTGGTGCTGATCCAGGCCTGGCTGTCCACGGGCCTGTTCATCATCGCGCATGACTGCATGCACGGTTCGCTCGTGCCGGGCAGGCCACGGCTGAACCGGATCGTGGGCACCGTGTGCCTCGGCGCCTATGCCGCCCTGTCGTTTCGCCAACTCTACCCCAAGCACCACGCGCATCACGCCGCGCCGGGAACGGGGGCCGATCCGGATTTCCACCCCGGTGCCCCGCGCCGCGCGCTGCCATGGTTCGGGCGGTTCTTCCGGGGCTATTACACCCACGCGCAGATCGCGCGAATCACGCTGGCGGCGGTGGTCTATCTGCTGCTCGGCGCGTCGCTTCTCGACATCGTCGTCTTCTGGGCGGTGCCGGCCGTGCTCGCGCTGGGACAGCTCTTCTATTTCGGTACCTACCTGCCCCACCGGCATGAGGACCAGCCCTTCGCCGACGAACACCGCGCGCGCTCCAACGGGTTCGGCTCGCTCGTATCGCTGGTCACCTGCTTCCATTTCGGCGGCTACCATCACGAGCATCATCTCAGCCCGGGGACGCCGTGGTATCGACTGCCGCGCTACCGGGACAGCGTCGCGCCGATCACCGCCGCAGCCTCCGCCGCGCCGTCCCTTCCCGCCAGCGCCGCCGCGAACCGTCCCGTCGCGACCCGATAGTCCGGGTCGGTCAGCACCGCCCGCAGCGCGGCGGCGAGCGTGTCGCGGGTCGCCCGGCGCAGCGGCACCACCCGGCCCGTGCCCGTCCACGCCACACGCGCGGCGGTGGCGGGCTGTTCGAACGCGATCGGCACCGCCACGATCGGCACGCCCGCCGCCAAGGCATCGAGGACCGTGTTGAAACCACCATGCAGGATCGCGGCCGCGCACTGCCGCAGTACCCCGCGCTGCGGCCAGAACGCGCGCACCAGCGGATCGCCCGGCAGCGCCGCGGCGTCGGCCACCCCCGCGGTGCGGAAACCGGCGCTCCCGGCGGCCGTCGCGCCGACATCGGTCTCCGTGACCGAGGCGGAGAACTTCCGGCTCTCGCACGGGCAGCGGCTCTTTTTCACGGAACAGCTTGCCTACCTCCTGAGCGCCGGCATGACGCTCGACGAGGCGCTCGGTGTGCTCGTCAAACGCCTCAAGCAACCCGCCCTCCAGCGCCTGACGGCCGGGTTGCACCAGGCGCTGGTGGACGGCCGCAGTTTTTCGCAGGCGCTGCGCGAGTATCCGCGGGTGTTTTCCTCGCTGTACATCAACCTCGTCATGGCCGGCGAGGCCAGCGGCGCGCTCTCGGACATCCTCAGCCGCTTGGTGAAACACCTCGGCACCATGAAACAACTGCGCGACCGTGTGCAGCAGGCTCTGATTTATCCGGCGTTCCTGGCGATGGTCGGCGTGGGCCTGGTCATCCTGTTCGTGACGGTCATGGTGCCGCAGCTCAATTCGTTCTTCGCCAACGCCAACGGCGGCAGCCTGCCCCTGCCCACCCGGATGCTCATCGCGGCCAACGAGGTCTTCGTGCGCTACTGGTGGCTGGGAGTTGCCGCTGGGTTTGCCGCGTGGGCCGCGTTCAAGGCCCTGACCCGCTCGGAGACGGGCCGGCTCGCGTGGGACCGGATGCGCCTGGGAGCGCCGGCCCTCGGCTCGGTGATGCGCTACAGTTTCTACGCCCAATTCGCGCGCACGATGGGCACGCTTCTGCAAAACGGCGTCACCCTGCTGCGCACGATGGAGCTGCTCGAAGATATGGCGGGCAACACCTACCTGCGTGGCTGCATGCGCCGCGCGCGGGCCGCGCTCGTGGACGGTGCGAGCCTCTCGGGGGCGCTGGGCCGCGAACAGGTTTTCCCCGAACTGTACGTGGACATGATGGCCGTGGGCGAACAGTCCGGACGCTTCGCCGAGACGATGCAGATGGTTGCCGACGTGTACGAACGCGAACTCGACGGCCGCATCAAGATCGCCACCGCCATCATCCCGCCGGTCATCGTCGTGATGATCGCCGTCGTTGTAGGGGCGGTGGTCTTCAGCATCATCAGCGCCGTTTTCAGCGTGACCAACTCCATCCAGGTCCGCTCGAATTTCTGACGCGCGTCGGGCTTGTC
>CAXTWJ010000292.1:0-3804 GCA_964247925.1 uncultured Sphingomonas sp. | reverse complement strand
GCGCCACCGGCGGCCGGCGCGGCGGCGACGGCCGCGGCGGCGGACACGCCCCACTTCTCCTCGAGCAGCTTGGACAGCTCGGAGGCCTCGAGGACGGTGAGCTGCGAGAGCTGGTCAACCAGCGTGTTCAGGTCTGCCATGTGTTGTTCCTTCAGATTCGGTTATTCAGGTTGATGTGGGGATGACGGCTCACGCCGCCTCCTTCTCCGCATAGGCCGCGAGCACGCGGGCGATCTGCGCGGCCGGCTCGGCCGTGACGCGCGCGATCTTGGTAGCGGGCGCCTGGAGCAGGCCGATGATGGTGGCGCGCAGCTCGTCCAGCGACGGCATCGTTGCCAGCGCCTGCACCCCGGCGACGTCGAGCGCGGTGGCGCCCATCGCACCGCCGACGATCTCGAACTTGTCCACCGTCTTCGCGAAATCGACCGCCACCTTGGCGGCCGCGACCGGATCAACGGACGTGGCCAGCCCGACCGGCCCCGTCAGCATTTCGCCGAGCGAGAGATAGTCGGTGCCGTCCAGCGCGATGCGGGCCAGCTTGTTCTTCGAGACCTTATAGGTCGCCCCCGCGTCGCGCATCGCGTTGCGCAGGCGGGTCGATTGCGCCACCGTCATGCCGTTGTTGCGGGTGACGACCACCACGCCGACGCTGGCGAACGTCTGGCTTAGTTCGGCGACGGCCGCAGCCTTTTGAGCACGATCCATGCCATTCTCCCAATCAGGGCACGGCCGCGTGGCCACACCCGGTTACGATCCGGCACGGCGAAGGGCCGGGCCGGGCTGTCCAGCGATGGGGAAGGGATGCCGCGCAGGAGCAACGGCGGACCGGCGACCAGCCGGTGCGATCCTAATCCCCGTCTCGGCAGGATATTAAGCCGGGAACCGGCGCCTGCTGTCTCGGACGGATGCCATGCCGGGCGGACCCGACTGGCGAGGCGCGCTCATAGCGGTCCGTTCCGGCGAGTCAAGCCGACCGCGTCGCGGAAGGGCATTGCTGATCTGGGTCAATCGGCTCGGCCTGAATCGCGCCACATTCGTCCACCGGCCCCGAAACGACGGAACATCCCGGGTCGCTAAATGCTTGAGGCGGCGTCCGTTCGGATCGGCGACGATATGACCGGCTTCTCGAATAACGGGTGATGCGGTGGGCGACGACGTGGAATGGCGCATACCCATTGTGGAGGAACAGCTCCATGTCGCTAAGCGCAGGGTCGATCGCGAGCGGGTGCGCGTCCGCACGGCCGTCGATACCCGCGACGTGCTGGTCAACGACACGCTGGACGTGGAGGCGCTGGAGATCGAGCGCCGCCCCGTTGATCGCGCTGTCGAGGCCGCGCCCGCTCCGCGCGAGGAGGCCGACACCCTGGTCATCTCCATCGTCGAGGAGCGGCTGGTGAAGCAGCTCTTCGTCGTGGAGGAGATCGTCGTCCGCCGCGTCCACACCGCCGAACCGATCACCGCCACCGTGCCGCTGCGCCGGATGCGCGCGACCGTCGAGCGCGACGACCTTTCGCATCAACAGGAGGATCATTGATGGCAGACCCCGACAACCGGCGCACCGACGGCGCGCCGCCGACCCACGTCCATATCGAGAAGAAGAAGACGAACTGGCTTGCGTGGCTGTTGCTGGCGCTCGGCATCCTAGCGCTGCTGTTCGCGCTGTCGCGCTGCGGCCGGCACGACCAGGTAGCGGTCGCCCCGATCGATAACACGATGGCGGGCGACAACACGGTGGTGGCGGAAACGCCTAACGCGCCCAAGGCCGACGTGCTGGCCGGCACCTCGGGGCTAGGCACCTATCTGGGCGGCACCGAGCCGACGCCGCGGAGCTTCACCTTCGAGAAGCTCAACTTCGACACGTCCAAGAGCGCGATCCGCTCGCAGGATCAGGCCGAGATCGATCAGATCGCGGGCGTGCTGAAACAATATGGCACGAGCAAGGTCCGCATCGCCGGCTATGCCGACGCGCGCGGCTCCGACCCCGCCAACCAGAAGCTCGGCCAGTCACGCGCCGATGCGGTCAAGGCCGCGCTGGTCGCCAAGGGCATCGACGGTGGCCGCATCGAAACGATTTCGGGCGGCGAGCACGACCCGGTCGATACCAACGCCACCGCGACCGGCCAGGCGGAGAACCGCCGCACCGAGCTGGTCGTCACCCAGCGCTAAATCCCGTTCAAGAAGGAGTATCACTCATGTCACGTACCATCACCGCCATGTTCGCGACCAAGCAGGATGCCGAGGCCGGCGCCGAGCGCCTGCGCCAGGCCGGCATCGACGCCGCCCACGTCAACGTCCACGACCAGTCCACGCACAAGACGGGCGCCGACTACTCGACCCACCACGATCAGGGCACCTGGGCGTCGATCAAGAATGCGTTCCTGCCCGACGAGGACCGCCACACCTATGACGAGGGCATCCGCCGCGGCCACGCGGTGCTGACCGCCGACGTCTCCGACGACAAGATCGACGACGCCGTGCGCGTGCTGGAGGAGGCCAACACGCTCGACATCGACGAGCAGGCCAGCGGCTGGCGTCAGTCCGGCTGGGATTACCAGGGCGCCGGCACGGCGGCGGCCGGCACCGGCTCGGCGCTGTTCGGCGGCACCTCGGCCAGCACGGGCACGACGGAGGGCGCCTACGCCACCGATCGCGCGGGTGCCGAGGAAGTGATCCCGGTGGTCGAGGAGCAGCTGGTCGTCGGCAAGCGCGAGGTCGATCGCGGCGGCGTCCGCGTCCGCTCCTATGTGTCGGAGACCCCCGTCCACGAGCAGGTCCGCCTGCGCGAGGAGCGGGTGAACGTGGAGCGCCGCGCGGTGGATCAGCCGATCGACGCGCTGGACGGCGACGCCTTCCGCGAGCGTTCGATCGATCTGACCGCGACCGGCGAGGAGGCCGTGGTCGGCAAGACCGCGCGCGTCGTCGAGGAGGTCGTCGTTTCCAAGACCGCCGGCGAGCGGACGGAGGAGATCGACGACAGCGTGCGCCGTACGGAGGTCGATGTCGATGACACGACGACGGGAACGACCGGCACGTCCTCCGGCCTCGGTGGCACGGGTCTCGGTGGCTCGGGCTTGGGCGCCACCACCGACCGCGACCGCTACTGAGCGATCGACCAATGCCCGGGCGCCGTGCCCGGGCGAACGGGCCGGGTCGGGCGAACGTGCCCGGCCCGGCCTTGTCGTGTCAGCCCTGCGGCTTGGGATGCTCGCACTTCACGAAACGCCCCTGCGCGTCCTTGCAGCGGTGGGGCGTCGGCGCGGGCTTGGGGCAATGCACGATCCGCCCCTGCGCATCGCGGCACGGCTTGGGCGAGGCCAGGCCCGGGCCGGGCAGGATAAGCAGCGAGGCTGCCAACCGCAGATGGGCGCGCATGAACAATTCTCCCTGTTACGGGCTCAACCGCCCTGACCCCACGCCGGTTGCGTGGCGCGGGTCCGGGGCGGGCGTCGCAGGCTGAAAGCCGCTGTTCGACGGTTGCGTGATCCTTGCGCGGTCGGCCACGGTCGGGATGTCGGCGTGGTACTCGCGGCATGGCCGGGAAGTGACGCGACACGCGTCGCGCGACAGCCGGGTCGCCCGCGCGTGTGTCGCTCCCAGGCGCGAACCTAGCGGCCGCACGGCGTTGCGGCCCTTGGGTCGGACCTGTAGGAGCGCGCGCGTGGCGTCGGCCTCCTATCAACGTGCAGGCTATCGCCAGGGCGGGTCGCCGCGTCGCCGCGCCGCGTCACTGGGGCTGTCATTGGGGCGGGGGGGGCTGCTGCTCCTGTTGCTCTGGCGGCTGGGCGTGTTGCCGGCCGCGCGGGT
>CAXTWJ010000291.1:0-3809 GCA_964247925.1 uncultured Sphingomonas sp. | reverse complement strand
ATGAACGACATGACCCCCTTCCTCACCAAGCCCAAGGACTGGGAGACCGACCAGGAGGTCCGCTGGTGCCCCGGTTGCGGGGACTATGCGATCCTGAAGGCGGTGCAGCGCACCATGCCGGAGATCGGCGCGCGGCCGGAGAACACGGTGTTCGTCAGCGGGATAGGCTGTTCTTCTCGCTTTCCCTATTACATGGAGACCTACGGTTTCCACACCATCCACGGCCGCGCGCCGGCGGTGGCGACGGGGGTGAAGCTCGCCAACCCCGAGCTCGACGTGTGGATCATCACCGGCGACGGCGACGCGCTGTCGATCGGCGGCAACCACACGATGCACCTGCTCCGGCGCAACCTGAACTGTCAGTTCCTCTTGTTCAACAACGAGATTTACGGCCTGACCAAGGGGCAGTATTCCCCCACGTCGCGCGTCGGCACGCGCTCGCCCTCGACCCCGCTCGGCTCGGTCGATCGCCCCGCCAACCCCTGCGCGTTCGCGCTGGGCAGCGGCGCGCGGTTCGTGGCGCGCGGGATCGACGTCAGCAAGAATCTGGTCGGCGTGCTCAAGGCGGCCTACGCGCATCCCGGCGCCGCCTTCGTGGAGATTTTCCAGAACTGCATCGTTTATAATGACGACGTGTTCGCGCCGTTCACCGACAAGAAACAGGGCGCCGATCAGAACCAGCTCTGGGTCGAGCACGGCAAGCCGCTCGTCTTCGCCGGCGGGACCAAGGGCCTGGCGCTTGACACGGCCACGCTCCAGCTGAAGGTGGTCGCGGGCGACGACCCCGCCGTCGCCACGCACGACCAGACCAACCGTGGCCTCGCCCATATGCTGGTCGAGATGCCCTTTGGCGCATTCCCGATGGCGCTCGGCATCGTGTACGACGACCCTGCGCCGACCTTCGACAGCGCCGTCATCGAGCAGAACGTGGCTGCCGCGGCGGGGAAGAAGCCCGACCTGCAGAAGCTGCTGAGCCAGGGCCAGACGTGGCAGGTGGAAAAGGAAACTCGTCCGGTCTGAGGAAGACCTGTCCTACCTGCCCGCCCTTTGCCATAGCCCGCCGATGCTCGACCGACCGCACGGCGAAATGTCACACCACACCCGTGTAGGACGCGACTTTTCGCGCGCGCCCGTCGTTGCGCGCCTGCTCGCCCCCATGTTCCACCGCATCCTCGATCGCATCGACGCCGGGCTGGAGGCGGGTGGCATCGACGCCACGCTCCCCGACGGCACGCACCGCCTGCTCGGCGGTCGCGCAGCTGGACCGGTGCCGGTCGTCGCCGTCCACCGCTGGCGCGCGCTGACGCGGCTCTTCACCGGCGGCTCGATCGGCTGGTATCGCGCGTGGCGCGATGGCGACTGGTCCAGCCCCGATCCGGTCCCGCTGTTCGACCTGTTCATGCGCAACCGCGTGCCGCTGGGCCGGGTCGCGCGTTCGGGCGGGATCAGCCGCTGGCTCGCGCGCGGCTGGCACGCACTCCGCCGCAACACGCCCGACCGGGCGCGCGAGAACATCGAGGCGCATTACGACCTCGGCAACGATTTCTACCGCGAATGGCTCGATCCGAGCCTGACCTATTCCAGCGCGCTGTTCGCGCCCGGCGACACGCTCGAGCAGGCGCAGCGGCGCAAGCTCCACCGCATGCTGGAGCGCACGGGCGCGCGCGCGGGCGATCGGGTGCTGGAGATCGGCTGCGGCTGGGGCTCCTTCGCTTCGATCGCGTCGGCCGCCGGGGTCCACGTCCACGGCCTGACGCTCTCCACCGAGCAGAAGGCGCATGGTGACGGTTTGGCGTTACCTTTAGTCACCTTTGCCCTCCAGGACTATCGCGACGAGACTGGCACCCATGACGCGGTCGCCTCGATCGAGATGGTCGAGGCGGTCGGCCAGCGATACTGGCCCGACTACTGCGACACGCTCGCCCGCGTGCTGAAGCCGGGCGGGCGCGCCGCGATCCAGTTCATCTCCATCGCCGACGACGTGTTCGACCGCTATGCCGAGAGCGTCGACTTCATCCAGCGTTACATCTTCCCCGGCGGGATGCTGCTGTCGGCAAGCCGCTTCCGCGCGCTGGTCGAGGCGCGCGGGCTGGCGTGGGAGGACGAGCATCGCTTCGGCCTCGACTATGCCGAGACGCTCCGCCGCTGGCGCGCGAGTTTCGACCTCGCCGCCGCACAGGACCGCCTGCCGAAGCGTCTCGATGCCAACTTCGCCAACTTGTGGCGCTACTATCTCATGTATTGCGAGGGCGGGTTCCGGGGCGGTGGCATCGACGTCCACCAGGTCACGCTCGTCCGAACAGGCGTCTAGCCGTTACCTTTGCTTACCTTTGACCGTCCTCGACGCGCTCACGATGTCCGTCGGCGAAGCCCGCCACCGCCAGCTCGGCGATCCGCTCGCCCACGACCGCCGGCTCCTTCACGGTGAGCGGGTCCTCGCCCGGAAACGCGCGCTCGCGCATTGTTGTCCGCGTCGCGCCCGGATCGATGATCGCGGTCCGGACCCGGCTGATCGCGCCCATCTCGTCGCCATACGCGCCGACCAGCGTCTCGAACGCGGCCTTGGAGGCGCCGTACAGCCCCCAATAGGCGCGCGGCGTCCGCGCGACCGAGGAGGTGACGCCGATCACCCGGGCCGCCGGGGACCGCCGCAGCATGGGATCGAACGCCGCGATCAACGCCGCCTGCGCGCTGATGTTGAGCGTCAGCACCGTCGCCATCTCCTTGGGCTCGATCGACGGCACCGAGCCGAGCGACCCCAGCGTCGCGGCGTTCAGCACCAGGACGTCCAGCGCTCGCCACCGCTCGCCCACCGCTGCCGCCAGCTTGGCGATCGCGTCCGTCGCGGTCAGGTCCAGCGGCGCGATCGTCGCCGACCCGCCCGCGTCGAAGATGCGCTGCTCCACCTCTTCCAACGCCGCGGCCGTGCGCGCCGTCAGCACGACATGCGCGCCCAGGCGGCCCAGCGCCTCCGCCGTCGCCGCGCCGATGCCGCGGCTGGCGCCGGTCACCAGCGCGAGCTGGCGGTCGAGGGGCTTGTCGGTCATGTCGTCGTCCGTGGCTTAGTTGACGCGCTCGGCCAGCAGGGCGAACTGATCGACCTCGGCGACGTCGTCCTGATCGGTCAGCGTCGTCGGGTAGTCGCCGGTGAAGCAGGCGTCGCAGTATTTGGGCCGGATCTCCGCGCGCCGCGCCTCACCCAGCGCCTTGTACAGACCGTCGATCGACACGAACGACAGGCTGTCGGCATGGATGAACCCGGTCATCCCGCCGACGTCCAGCCGCGCGGCGAGCAGCTTGGCGCGCTCGGGCGTATCGACGCCGTAGAAACAGGAATGCCGCGTCGGCGGGCTGGCGATCCGCATATGGACCTCGGCCGCGCCCGCATCGCGCATCATCTGCACGATCTTGAGGCTCGTCGTGCCCCGCACGATCGAGTCGTCGATCAGCACCACGCGCTTGCCCCGGATCAGCGCGCGGTTGGCGTTGTGTTTCAGCTTGACGCCCAGATGCCGGACGCCGTCGCCCGGCTGGATGAAGGTGCGTCCGACATAGTGCGAGCGGATGATCCCCAGCTCGAACGGGATGCCCGATTGCTGGGCGTAGCCGATCGCGGCGGGCACGCCCGAGTCGGGGACGGGGATGACCAGGTCCGCTTCCACCGGCGACTCGATCGCCAGCTGCGCGCCGATCTGCTTGCGGACGTCGTAGATCGAATGGTCATCGACGATCGAATCGGGGCGGGAGAAATAGACCCATTCGAAGATGCACGGCCGGGGCGCCATCGGCGCGAAGGGCCGGATCGAGCG
>CAXTWJ010000290.1:0-3813 GCA_964247925.1 uncultured Sphingomonas sp. | reverse complement strand
ATCACCGCTCTCCCGCTGCTGTAACGAAGCCCTAGCAGGGGTGTATTGGTACATCAACACACACCGGACCGGCAACTTCGAGGTCAGCGGATCGCCACCGGCATGCTTTTCTCCTCCAAGCGCCTGATCTGCTGCACCATGCCGGATGAGCAGCACACCCCCGGCCCTTTACCCCCGATCTCGCGCGGGACGCATCGCGCACATGGGGAACTTTCCGAGGACCGGGCGGCATCCGGCGATCAGCGCTCAGTCCCCGACTCACCACCCGTGACGCGACCCGCGCGCGCCGCTAGAGGCTCCCCATGAGCCAGATCATCCCCCCAATAACGCCGGCGCTCGTCGCCGAGCACGGCCTGTCCGAGGAAGAGTACGCCCGCGTCCTCCACGCGCTGGGCCGCGAGCCGAACCTGGTCGAGCTCGGCATCTTCTCGGTCATGTGGTCGGAGCATTGCTCCTACAAGTCGTCGCGCCTTCACCTCAAGAAGCTGCCGACCACCGGCCCCCAGGTGATCTGCGGTCCCGGCGAGAACGCAGGCGTGATCGATATCGGCGACGGTCAGGCGGCGATCTTCAAGATGGAGTCGCACAACCACCCGTCGTACATCGAGCCCTATCAGGGTGCCGCGACCGGGGTGGGCGGGATCCTGCGCGACGTGTTCACCATGGGCGCGCGGCCGATCGCGAACCTCAACGCGCTGCGCTTCGGCCGGCCCGACCACCCCCGGATGCGCCACCTGATCGCGGGCGTGGTCCATGGCATCGGCGGCTACGGCAATTGCGTGGGCGTGCCGACGGTGGGCGGCGAGGTGAACTTTCATGCCGCCTATGACGGCAACATCCTGGTCAACGCGATGACGGTGGGCGTCGCGGAGCAGGACAAGATTTTCTACTCCGCCGCGTCCGGCATCGGCAATCCGATCGTCTATGTCGGGTCGAAGACCGGGCGCGACGGCATTCATGGCGCGACCATGGCGTCCGCCGATTTCGGGGAGGATGCCGACACCAAGCGCCCGACGGTGCAGGTCGGCGATCCTTTCACCGAGAAGCTGCTGATCGAGGCGTGCCTGGAGCTGATGGCGTCCGACGCGATCGTCGCGATCCAGGACATGGGCGCGGCGGGCCTCACTTCCTCCAGCGTCGAGATGGCCAGCAAAGGGGGGGTCGGCATCGAGCTGGTAATGGACGACGTGCCCCAGCGCGAGGCCGGCATGACGCCGTACGAGATGATGCTGTCGGAAAGCCAGGAGCGGATGCTCATGGTGCTGAAGCCCGGCCGCGAAGGCGAGGCGGAGGCGATCTTCCGCAAATGGGAGCTCGACTTCGCGGTGATCGGCCGCGTCACGGATACGGGCCGCATGGTCCTGCGCTGGCAGGGCGAGACGGTGGCCGACATCCCGCTCGGGCCGCTGGCGGACGAGGCGCCGCTCTACGACCGCCCGCACGTCCCCACGCCGCCGCCCAAGGCGCTGGTGAACGTGCCCGAATGCCGTGACATCGCCGCCGATCTCCTCACCCTGATGGGCTCGCCCGACATCGCATCGCGGCGCTGGATCTGGGAGCAATATGACTCGATGGTCGGGGCCGACACGGTGCAGCGCCCCGGCGGCGACGCGGCGGTGGTGCGCGTCCATGGCACGGCCAAGGCGCTGGCGATGACCACCGACTGCACGCCGCGCTACTGCCTCGCCGACCCGGTGAAGGGCGGGCGCCAGGCGGTCGCGGAGGCGTGGCGCAACCTGAGCGCGGTCGGCGCGCACCCGCTCGCCGTCACCAACTGCCTCAACTTCGCCAACCCGCAGCGGCCCGAGATCATGGGCCAGATCGTCGGCTGCCTGGAGGGGATGAGCGAGGCCTGCCGCGCGCTCGACTTCCCGATCGTGAGCGGCAACGTGTCGCTCTACAACGAGAGCAAGGCGACCGGCGGGGGCAGCGCCATCCTGCCCACGCCCGCGATCGGCGGCGTCGGGCTGCTCGCCGACTGGCGGAAGAACGCCACGATCGCCTTCAAGGGCACCGGCGACATCATCCTGGTGATCGGCACGCGTCGCGGCCAGCTGGGGCAATCACTATGGCTGCGCGAGTGCCACGGCCGCGAGGAAGGCCGGCCGCCGCGCGTCGATCTGGACGCGGAGCGCCGCGCCGGCGACCTGATCCGCGCCGGCATCGCCGCGGGGCAGCTGACGGCCGTCCACGACGTGTCGGACGGCGGCGTCGCGGTCGCGCTTGCGGAAATGGCGCTGGCCAGCGGCATCGGCGCGATGATCGACCGCAAACAGCCCTTCGCCTGCGCCGAAAGCTTCTTCGCCGAGGACCAGGGCGTCTACATCGTGACGGTCGAGGACAGCGCGATGGTCGAGTTCCTCCACGCCGCCCATGCTGCTGGCGTCGAGGCGGAGCCGCTCGGGCGCACCGGCGGCCGACGCCTGATCTTCGAGCGCCCCGATCGCGACGACGTGGTGACGCTGGACGCGCTGAGGACGGCGCATGAAGGCTTCTTCCCGACCCTGATGGGCGCCGACGCCGCGCTGGCGTGATCAGAGGCACGATCCCGCTGGCATGGCTGTCCTACAAGCCTTGGAGTAGTTGTCCGGGCGACCGCTCTTTCCGATCCCTCGGTTTACGCCACCGGCCGACGGCCCGCAGGGGGCGAGTGGCCGCGACGCTCCGGCTGCCATGCGGTACCCTGACGTCAGCCGATCGTTCGCGCCTGGTCGGCTAGAGCGCCTGCACCTTGCGGCCGAAGCCGCCGCCCTGGGGCTTGCGCGACACGATCGGGTTCGCCTCCCGCTCCAGCAGCTCCAGCGTCTGCGTGAACAGCGGGCGCAGCCTGACGATGTGCTCCAGCGCGCCCTCGGGCGTATCCTGCAGCTCGACACAGTCGCGCGCGACGTTCTCGATCGTTTCGGCCAGCGTCGCCAGCGGCTCCGCGCCGAACTGCCGCGCTTCGCCTTTCAGCGTGTGGGCGGGGATCACCATCGCCGCCGCGCTCTTCGCCCGCATCGCCGATTCGATCGCGGCGACGGATTTGACCCCGTCCTCGCGAAAATAGCCCAGGATGCGCACGAAGCCCGCGCCGAGCTCGCTGCGGGCCTGCCCGAACGCGGCCCAGTCCACCAACGTGCTGCCTTCAAACCCCACTGCCACACTCCCGGGCGCGTCTGTTCGGCAGCCTTTTAGCGCGTGCGGGTAAACACATCCTTTCGGATCAGCCGTCGCGATCGAAAGGGTTCTTCGGCGCGCGCAGCGTCAGGCGAATCGGCACGGCGCCAAAGCCCAGCTCCTTGCGCATCGAATTGACCAGATACCGTTGATAGCTCGCCGGCAGCTGATCGACGCGGGTGCCGAAGATGACGAACGACGGCGGCCGGGTCTTCACCTGCGTGACGTAGCGCAGCTTGACCCGCTTGCCACCCGGCGCGGGCGGCGGGTTCGCCTCCACCGCGCGCTCGAACCAGCGGTTGAGTTCGCCCGTGCCGACGCGCTTGGACCAGGCCTCGCGCGTGTCGAACGCCGCCTGGATCAGCTGGTCGATCCCCCGCCCGGTCGCGCCCGACACGGTCATCACCGTCACGCCCTTCACCTGGGAAAGGCCGTCCTCCAGCGCCTTCTTGACGCCGTTGAACAGCGACGACGCATGCTCGGCCACGTCCCATTTGCTGAGCGCGATCACGAGCGCCCGACCTTCCTCCAGCACGCGGTCCGCGATGCGCAGGTCCTGCGCCTCCAGTCCCAGCGTCGCGTCGAGCAGCAGCACGACCACCTCGGCGAAGTCGATCGCGTGCAGCGCGTCGGCGACCGACAGCTTCTCCAGCT
>CAXTWJ010000289.1:1998-3849 GCA_964247925.1 uncultured Sphingomonas sp. | reverse complement strand
TACATGATGTCGAACTCGACCTGCTTGAACGGCGGCGCGACCTTGTTCTTGACCACCTTCACGCGCGTCGCGTTGCCGACGATGTCGTCGCGATCCTTGATCTGGCCGGTGCGGCGGATGTCGAGGCGGACGGACGCGTAGAACTTGAGCGCGTTGCCGCCCGTCGTCGTCTCCGGGTTGCCGTACATCACGCCGATCTTCATGCGCAGCTGGTTGATGAAGATCACCATGCAGCGCGAGCGGCTGATCGAGCCGGTGAGCTTGCGCAGCGACTGCGACATGAGCCGCGCCTGCAGGCCGACATGGCTGTCGCCCATCTCGCCCTCGATCTCCGCGCGCGGCACCAGCGCCGCCACCGAGTCCACCACCAGCACATCGATCGCGTTGGAGCGGACCAGCGTGTCGGTGATCTCCAGCGCCTGCTCGCCCGTGTCGGGCTGCGACACGATCAGCTCGTCGATGTTGACGCCCAGCTTCTTGGCATAGACGGGGTCGAGCGCGTGCTCGGCATCCACGAACGCGGCGGTGCCGCCATTGCGCTGCGCCTCGGCGATGACGTGGAGCGCGAGCGTGGTCTTGCCCGACGACTCCGGACCATAGACCTCGATCACGCGGCCGCGCGGCAGCCCGCCGACACCCAGCGCGATGTCGAGTCCGAGCGAGCCGGTCGAGATCACCTCGACCTGCATCGTCTCCTTGGCGCCCAGCTTCATCGCCGAGCCCTTGCCGAACGCGCGGTCGATCTGCGCGAGCGCGGCGTCCAGCGCCTTTTGACGATCCGTGGAAGCGGTTGCGGTTGCCATGCCGGTGTCGATCACTTTCAGGTTGGCGGCCATCGAAGAGCTCCTTGACTAGGCCACGCACGCGGGTGTGGCAATCTGTTTGCTGGAGCTATGTACCATGTCTGTTCCGGCGGAACAAGTGCGGAACGGATGTTTTTACGCGGCGCGTGTCGCCAGCGTCCACCAGCCTCGCGCTTCCGCCGTTCGGGCCGCCCCGTCTCGGTCGGTTGTCCTACCGAACAGCGCGAAGCAGGTCGCGCCCGAACCGGACAGGCGCGCGAGCGTGCGGCCCGGGGTGTGTTCGAGCAGCGTTAGCACTTCGGCCACGACCGGCGCCTGGCGCACGGCGGCGGCGGTGAAGTCGTTGCGCCCGGCGGTTGCCCGTTCCAGCATGGTCCCGCCCGCCGCAATGGCCCCGCGGTCGATGCCGTCCCACGTGGCGAACATCGCCGCGGTGGACAGCGGCACGCGCGGGTTGACCAGCAGCAGCGGCAGGTCGCCGAGCGGCGGCAACGGCGCGAGCCGATCGCCCCTGCCCGTCCCCAGCGCCGGCCGGCCGAGCAGACACGCCGGCACGTCCGCGCCGAGCTCCGCGGCGAGCTGGAACAGGCGATCGTGATGAGGATCGATGCCGGTCAAACGGGCGAGCGCGCGCAACGTCGCCGCGGCGTCCGCCGAGCCGCCGCCGATGCCCGAGGCGACGGGCAGTTTCTTCTCGAGCGCGATCGCGACGGGTGGGCAGGTGAAGGCCGTGCGGAACCCGTCGCGGGCGCGGGTGACGAGGTTGTCGCCCGTCTCCAGCGCGGCGGCGAACGGGCCGGTGACGCTGAAGCTGTCGTCCGTTGCGGGCTCGACCGTCACGACGTCGCCGTCGCGGGCGAAGGCGAAGAGGGTTTCGAGGTCGTGATAGCCGTCGGGGCGTTTGCGGCGGATGTGGAGCGCGAGGTTGATCTTGGCGGGGGCGGGTTCGGTGATCACCCGGCCGTCCTACCGGCGGGGCGTCACCGGGGTTAAAACCCTGACGTCGGCCCGGTCGGCCCACGCCCCCCCCCGGCCCGGCGTTCGCCCG
>CAXTWJ010000289.1:0-1988 GCA_964247925.1 uncultured Sphingomonas sp. | reverse complement strand
AGCTTGCGCGAGTCAGCCGGGCGTGGCCGGCTGCCGCGCCGCGCTACATATTCGGGTAATTCGGCCCCCCGCCCCCCTCCGGCACCACCCATTTGATGTTCTGCCGGGGATCCTTGATGTCGCACGTCTTGCAGTGGACGCAGTTCTGCGCGTTGATCTGCAGCCGCTGGCCCGTGTCGGTCGAGGCGTCCTCGACATATTCGTACACCCCCGCCGGGCAGTAGCGCGTCTCCGGCCCGTCATAGACCGGCAGGTTGACATGGGTCGGGATCGAGGCGTCGTGGAGCGTGAGGTGGATCGGCTGATCCTCCTCGTGATTGGTGTTCGACAGATAGACGCTGGACAGCTTGTCGAACGAGATCACGCCGTCGGGCTTGGGATAGTCGATCCGGTGCGCGTGCTCCTTGCGGTCGAGCTGCTCGTGGTCCGCGTGATGCTTCATCGTCACCGGCAGGCCGATGCGGAGCTGGCGCATCCACAGGTCCGCGCCCGCCACCACCGTGCCGAGCGTCGCGCCGAACTTGGCGACCGCCGGCTCGGCGTTCTTGACCTTCTTCAGCTCCGTCGCGATCCAGCTCCTGCGGAGAGTGTCCTCATAGTCCTGCAGCTGGTCGTTCGCCCGCCCGTCCGCGATCGCTTGCGCCGCGGCCTCGGCGGCGAGCATCCCCGACTTCATCGCGGTGTGCGTGCCCTTGATCCGCGGCACGTTCACGAAGCCCGCCGAGCAGCCGATCAGCGCGCCGCCGGGGAAGGCGAGGTGCGGCACCGACTGCCACCCGCCCTCGTTGATCGCGCGCGCGCCGTAGGAGACGCGCTTGCCGCCCTCCAGCAGCCGCCTGATCTCCGGGTGGTGCTTCCACCGCTGCATCTCGTCGAAGGGCGAGATGTGCGGGTTCCGGTACGACAACGCCAGCACGAAGCCGATCGATAGCTGGTTGTTCGCCTGATGGTAGATCCAGCCGCCGCCCCATGCCTCCTGCAGCGGCCAGCCCTGCGTGTGGATGACCTTGCCCGGCTCGTGCCTGGCGGGATCGATGTCCCACAGTTCCTTGATGCCGATGCCATAGACCTGGGGCTGGCAGTCGCGCTCCAGGTCGAACAGCTTCTTGACCTCCTTGGTCAGGTGACCGCGCGCGCCCTCGGCGAACAAGGTGTACTTCGCGTGGAGCTCCAGGCCCGGCGTGTAGTCGGGCTTGTGCGTGCCGTCGCGCGCGACGCCCATGTCGCCGGTCGCGACGCCCTTGACCGAACCATCCTCGTTGAACAGCACCTCGGCCGCCGCGAACCCGGGGAAGATCTCGACCCCCAGCCCCTCCGCCTGCTCCGCCAGCCAGCGGCACAGATTGCCGAGGCTGCCGGTGAACGTGCCCTTGTTGTCCATGTAGGACGGCATCATCAGGTGCGGCAGGTTGTACTTCTTCTTCGCCGTCAGCACCCAATGGTGGTTGGACGTGACCGGCACCCTGTTCATCAGGCAGGTGTCGGTCGTGCGCCAGTCGGGCAGCAGCTCGTCCAGCGCGCGCGGGTCGATCACCGCGCCCGACAGGATGTGGGCGCCGACCTCCGATCCCTTCTCGATGACGCAGACCGCCAGGTCGGGCGCGACCTGTTTCAGGCGAATGGCCGCCGACAGGCCGGCGGGGCCGGCGCCGACGATCACCACGTCATAGGGCATCGACTCGCGTTCAGTCATGGCTTTCTCCGGGGCGGGCGCAACAGGGCGCGCCCGCGCAACGCTTTGACGTTCCAGCCGATCGAACACATTGACGGCCGCGTCAACCGGGGCGGATAGCCTGGATCGTGGGGATCGAACTCTTTGGTGACTGGCGGGCGACCGCGGCGGCGACGCTCGACTGGTGGCGGGACGCCGGGGTCGATGTGCTGGTGGAGGACGACCCCCGCGACTGGCTGGCCACCGTCGCGCGGGGCGAGGCGCCCGTGCCGGTCGCGGCACCGGCCGCCGCGATGCCGGGCGAGCTGGCCGCGTT
>CAXTWJ010000288.1:0-3888 GCA_964247925.1 uncultured Sphingomonas sp. | reverse complement strand
GTGCTCGTCACCGCCAGCGTCGAGGAGCGCGTGCCGCCGTTCCTGCGGGGCAAGGGCGAGGGCTGGGTAACGGCCGAGTACGGGATGCTGCCGCGCGCCACCCACACGCGCGGGAGCCGAGAGGCGGCGAAGGGCAAGCAATCGGGGCGGACGCAGGAAATCCAGCGGCTGATCGGCCGCTCCTTGCGCGCGGTGACCGACCTGAAAGCCTTGGGCGAACGCCAGATCACGCTGGACTGCGACGTGATCCAGGCCGACGGCGGCACGCGCACGGCGTCCATCTCCGGCGCTTGGGTGGCGCTGCGGCTCGCGGTGAACGGACTGTTGCAGGCAGGCAAGCTTTCCACCGATCCGTTGCGGCAGAAGATCGCGGCGGTCTCGTGCGGCATTCACGAGGGCACGCCGGTGCTGGATCTCGACTATCCGGAGGACTCCGCCGCGCACGCCGACGGCAATTTCGTGCTGCTGGAAAACGGCAACATCGCCGAAGCGCAGGTGACGGCGGAGGGCGCGACCTATGACGAGGAAGCGCTGCTGCGCCTGCTCCGCCTCGCCCGGATCGGCTGCACGGAGATCTTCGTGGCGCAGGCGAGAGCGGTCGCGTGAGCCTGGACCTCCCCGGGCCGCAGGCGGTCCGCAAGCTCGCGCCCGGCAAGCTGGTCATCGCCAGCCACAACGAGGGCAAGGTGCGCGAGATCAGGGCGCTGCTGGAACCGTACGGCATCGATCCCGTGTCGGCGAAGGCGCTGGACCTGCCCGAGCCGGTGGAGAACGGCACCACCTTCGTCGCCAATGCCGAGCTCAAGGCGCGGTCGGCCGCCGACCTTTCCGGCCTGCCCGCGCTGGCGGACGATTCGGGGCTGTGCGTGGAGGCGCTGGGAGGCGATCCAGGCGTCTATACCGCGAATTGGGCGGAGACCGCGGACGGCTCGCGCGATTGGGAACTCGCGATGCGCAAGGTCGAGGACGCGCTTGTCGCCGAAGGGCCGGACGCGAGCCGCGATGCGCATTTCACCTGCGTGCTGGCGCTCGCCTGGCCCGACGGCCATGTCGAATGGTTCGAAGGCTCGGCGCAGGGCACGCTGACCTGGCCGCCACGGGGCACGGTGGGGTTCGGTTATGACCCCGTGTTCGTGCCGCTGGGCGACACGCGCACCTTCGCGGAGCTGGATCCGGCAGAGAAGCACGCAATCAGCCACCGCGCGGATGCGTTCAGGAAGCTGGTCGCGGCGGTGTTCTGATGCACCCGCGCCGCGACGTGCTCGCCGGGCTGGGCGCCGTCGTCGCCTGGCCCGCGCTGGCCCGGTTGCCCGACGATGCGCTGGGCGCCGGCACGCAGAAGGGCTGGGCGGCGCTGGACCTGGCGGCGGGACGGCGATCGGGGCTGAACGCGACCATGCGCCTGCCGCTGTGCTCGTCGTTCAAATGGCTGCTCGCCGCCTGCATCCTGTGGCGCGCGGAGCGTGGGCTCGAGGGGCTGGATCGTCCCGTCGCATTCGACGCGGCTCGACCGGACGGAGACGGCGCTGAACGACGTGGGGCGCGGCGACCTGCGCGACACCACGACGGCGGACGCGATCGTTAGGGACCTCGAGCGGTTCGTCACGGGCGACGTGCTTCGCCCCGCCTCGCGCCAGCAGCTGCTCCAGTGGCTGATCTCCTGCCGCACCGGGCCGAACCGGCTCGCCGCCGGGCTGCCCGCTGGCTGGCGCATCGGCCACCGGACGGGCACGCGCACGGCGGAGGAGAGCGACGGCCCCGACGCCCGCGCCGCCGCGGGCGATGTCGGCATCCTGCTGCCCCCGCGGGGACGTCCGATCCTGATCGCCGCCTATGCGGCCGGGTGGACCTGTCCGCTTGCCGACGTCGAGGCTTGGTTCGCGGATGTGGCGCGTGCCGCCGTCCGGGCGCGGGCGTAGGGTCCGCGCGCGGCCCTGCGAGGGAAAGACGGCGAGCCCTATCCCGAGCGGTCAGGTGCGGATCGGCCGGACCGCGCCCAGCGGCAATCCACGGGCGCGGCAGAACGCGACCGTCCCGGACTCGTCGAGGTATGCGCGGACCCGCGCGGGCGGCGGCATCATGCCCGCGGCGCCGATCCAGCCGAGCTGCTGCCCGACCATCAGCGTCATCAACTCCTGGCGTCCGCGCAGCTCTTCCACCTCCTCCGACAGGCGCGCCCGGGTCGCCGCATCCATCGCGATCGGCTGCGCCAGCACCCGCAATCGCCAGCCGGCCGTGTCGGCCTGCTGCGCGACGTCGCCGAGTTCGTGGACGCTGGCGTATAGCCCGCTCAGCCGGTCGCGCAGGTCGGACCCGAGATGCGTCGACACGCCCTCGCTCACCACCGTCCGCCAGGTCCCGTCGCCCCATGACCGGGACGGCGCCCGGACGGCGAACTGCCCGGTCGCGCTGTCCCGGAACATCGGCGCGGGCCGGTAAGGACCGGGGCTGGCAAGCCGTTGTTCCAGCATTTCGAGCTGCCGGTCGATGCACGGTCCCGCGACCTGCTGCTCTGCGGCCTGCATCGCCAGCCCGGTGACATCGGCGTGCAGCGCTTCCGTCGCCTGCTCGACCTTGTGTCGCCAATGCCCCAGTTCGACCAGCTGCTCGAAGCCGAGCGCGAACAGGATGCCGAGCACGATGATGCCCACCTCGCCCACGAACTCGCGCCAGCCATGCAGCGGCTTTGGCAGATGAATATGCACGGCCCCGATCTCCTCGTCCCGACGGTAGCGGGCATGCCAAATCGCGGCAATCCGTCGAGACGATGACGGCCGGCCGGCAGAACGCTAGGGCAGCCCCATGGCCACTTCCCTCGCCCTCTATGTCCACTGGCCGTTCTGCGTCGCGAAATGCCCCTATTGCGACTTCAACAGCCATGTCCGCGCGTCGGTCGATCAGGATCGGTGGCGCGACGCGCTGCTGGCGGACCTGGCGCACGAAGCGGCGCTGACGCGGGGGCGGATGCTGGGCTCGATCTTCTTCGGGGGCGGGACGCCGTCGCTGATGCCGCCCGCGACGGTGGCGGCGCTGCTCGACGCGGCGGCGGGGCACTGGCGGCTCGCGCCCGATGTCGAGGTGACGCTGGAGGCGAACCCGTCGTCGGTGGAGGCGGCGCGGTTCGCGGACCTGGGCGTCGCGGGGGTGAACCGGGTGTCGCTGGGGCTGCAGTCGTTCGACGACGGCGCGCTGCGATTCCTCGGCCGCGCGCACGATGCGGCGGAGGGCATGGCGGCGCTGGCGACCGCGCAGGCCAGCTTCGCGCGGGTGTCGTTCGACCTGATCTATGCGCTGCCGGAGCAGTCGGTGGCGGCGTGGGAGGCGATGCTGGCGCGGGCGCTGGCGATCGGAACGGAGCACCTGTCGCTGTATCAGCTGACGATCGAGCCGGGGACGCGCTTCGCGACGGAGGCGGCGGCGGGGCGACTGGTGCTGCCCGACGCGGACCTGGGCGCGGACCTGTGGGAGGTGACGCGCGGCCTGACCGCGGCGGCGGGGCTGCCGGCCTACGAGACGTCCAACCACGCGCGCGCGGGCGCGGAGAGCCGGCACAACCTGACCTATTGGCGCTATGGCGATTATCTGGGCGTCGGGCCGGGCGCGCATGGGCGGCGCGCGAGCACGGCGACGCTGCGGCACAAGAAGCCGGAGAACTGGCTGGCGGCGGTGGACCGCAACGGTCACGGACTGCAGTCGGAGGAGCCGCTGGACGGGCACACGCGCGCGACGGAGGCGTTGCTGATGGGGCTGCGGCTGACGGAAAGCGTCGCGCTGCCGCGCATCGCCGCGCTGGCGGGCGGGACGGCGCCGGGGCCCCCCCCCCGGGGGGGGGCGGGGGGGGGGGGGGGGGGGGGGGGGGGGGGGGGGGGGGGGCGGGGGGGGGGGGGG
>CAXTWJ010000287.1:0-3905 GCA_964247925.1 uncultured Sphingomonas sp. | reverse complement strand
GCGTCAGCCCGAGGAGATAGGCGACCCCCGCCGCCACCGCGCCCCGCTCGCGCGCGCCAACCTCGCGCGCGCCTGCCGCGCCCCCGACCGCGGTGACGCCGGCGAACAGGCAGGCCACCAGCTGATAGGCGAGCACGCCGTCTCCGCCCAGCAGCCGGATCGCGGCGAACAGCAGGAACAGCCCGACCGGCTTGCGGTCCCACAGATCGACGAACGGCACGGCCCCGTGGAGCAGCCGGTCGCCGACGAGCAGATACCATTGCTCATCGACATGGATGACGGGGTCGCCGAAGTCGGCGCAGCGCAGCGCGACGGCGGTGAGTAGCAGCAGGGCGGGGGCGAGGGCGCGCACGCGGCTGGATTAGATCAGGGCGGCGCCGCGGCGAAGCCGCGTCGTGACGTCGAACGGGTCGGCTACGCCGCCCGCCGGCCGGCCTTGCGCGAGTCAGCCGGACGTGGCCAGCTGCCGCGCTGCGTTACAGGCACGCCTCCAGGAACGCCTGGTCGAACCCGAACTGCCGCGCCTTGTCCAGCGTGTACGGCCGCAAGCCCATCGCGCGGTATTCGCCGATGATCTTGCCGTCCGCGGATTCCTCCAGATACTCGAACTTGAACAGCTCCTGCGTCACGATCACCGGGCCTTCCATCCCGATCACCTCCGTGATGTTCGTGACGCGGCGGCTGCCGTCGCGCAGGCGCTTGACCTGAATGATGAGATCGACCGAGTCGGCGATCTGGCGGCTGATCGCCTCCTTGGGGATCTTGATGTCGCCCATCATCACCATGTTCTCCATGCGCCCCAGCGCCTCGCGCGGGGAGTTGGAGTGGAGCGTGCACATCGAGCCGTCGTGACCGGTGTTCATCGCCGCGAGCAGGTCGAAGCACTCCTGGCCGCGGATCTCGCCCAGGATGATGCGGTCGGGCCGCATGCGCAACGCGTTCTTGACCAGGTCGCGGATCGAGACCTCGCCCTGGCCTTCCAGATTGGCGGGCCGGGTCTCCAGCGGCAGCCAGTGCGGCTGCTGTAGGCGGAGCTCGGCCGCGTCCTCGATCGTCAGCACGCGCTCGCCCGGGTCGATCATCTTGGAGAGCGCGTTCAGCATCGTGGTCTTGCCCGAGCCGGTGCCGCCGGAAATGACGATGTTCATCCGGCACGCGCCCGCGATCTTGAGCGCGGTGGCCATCTTCGGACTCATCGACCCGAAGCCGACATACATGTCGAGCGTGATCGGTTTCGCCGAGAACTTGCGGATGGAGATGGCGGTGCCGCGCAGGGACAAGGGCGGCACGATGACGTTGACGCGCGAACCGTCCTTCAGGCGCGCGTCGGCGAGCGGCGTGGTCTGATCGACGCGCCTGCCGACCGAATTGACGATGCGTTGCGCGATCTGGAACAGATGCTCCTCGTCGCGGAACTGGATGGGCGCGATCTCCAGCTTGCCCTTGCGCTCGATGTACGTCTGCTCGGGGCCGTTGACCATGATGTCGGTGATGGCCGGGTCGGACAGCAGCTCTTCGAGCGGCCCCAGGCCCAGCAGCTCGTCCACCAGCACCTTTTCCAGCGCGAACTGCTCGCGGCGGTTGAGCGTCAGCTTCAGCTCGGCGAGCACCTCGCCGATGATGGGGCGGAACTCCTCCGCCAGCTCGTCCTTGCCCAGCGTCGCCGCCGCTTCCGGATCGACGCGCTCCAGCAGGCGCGGCAGCACCTGCTCCTTGATCTTGTGGATGGAGGCCTCGAAACCCTCCGTCCGGCTCGACCCGGCCTCGCCGCTGGCGTTCTGGCGTTCGGTCAGCCGCGCCAACGCGTCCATCGGCGCGCCCGGCATGGTGCCGGCGGTCTCGGCCTCGGCGGGCAGCGGCGCCAGCGCGTCCAGCGGCGGGAACTGCGCCCCGCCCTCCGCCGCGTCGGGCTTGCCGCCATCCTGCATCGGGCGCGCGACGCCGAACGCGGGGCGCGGGGCCGCGCCTCCTCCCATGCCATTGCGACGCCCGAACGCACTCATGCGGCTCTACACCCCTGGATCACGGCCTGACGGGGTAGGGGCGAGTTGTTTAAGAATAGCTAACCAGATTGACGCCGGCCTCCGGGAATAGTGGTGGTGGCGTGATCGGCAAGGTTAAGCGATCCTTCACCAAGCGGCGGCACAAGCCGGCCATGGCGGGCACGATCGCGGACTGGGAGGTCGGGGAGGACCAGCGGACGGCCGATGCGCCGCGCGCGCTGCTGCTCCTTGCCGCCCGTCGCCTGCTGCTGCTGGCGATCGTGGGCGCGGTCGTGCTCGGGCTGGTGATGCCGCCATCGATCCCGCGCTGGTACTTCTTTCACCAGGACCTGGCGCTGACCGCGGTGCAGCTGGCCGCGCTGCTCTGGTTCGCACGGCTGGCCACCTCGGGGACGGCGACCGCCGCGCCGGGTCTGCGCGGCTGGCAGATGGCGGTCATGATCGCGGTCGCCGCGGCCGTGACGCGCGCGGGCAGCGCTGTCGTGCTGGAGCAGTTCGCGATGTCGCGCGACGAGCAGCTCGCCGACTTCGCCGCCGGCTACTTCCAGCAGGGGCTGCTCGCCCGCGCGATCCCGACCGGTTGGGCGCCGCTGGCGGAGCCGTTGATGCCGCTGTGGGCGGACGGGCTGCGCGACCAGGGCTGGTGGCTGTCGCCGTACCTCCCTGTCAATTCGGCGTTGCGCGCGCTCGCCGGCCTGGCCGGCGATTGCTGGCTGGCCGGCCCCGCCCTGCTCGCGCTGGGCGCCGCGTGTACCGTCGGGGTCGCCCGGCGGTGGTGGCCGGACCAGCGCGCGGGCGCGACGGTCGCGCTCCTGATGATGCTCACCTCCGCGCAGGTGCTCGTCAACGCCATGTCACCGTTCTCGATGACCGCTCATCTGGCGCTGAACGCCGCCTGGCTCTGGTGCTTCACGCGCGGCGGGCGCTGGCATGCGCTCGCCATGGCGATCGGGATCGCCGCGACGGGGCTGCATCAGGTGCAGTTCCACCTGATCTTCGCGTCCGGCTTCGTGGCGCTGCTGCTGCGCGAGCGGCGCTGGCGGCTGGCCGGCGGCTACCTGCTGACGCTGGCTTGCGCCCTGGCGTTCTGGAAGGTGGGCTATCCACGGCTGGTGCAGCACGTCCTCGAAGCGCATCCCGCCGCCGCGCCCGGACCCGCCGTGCTCGGCGACTGGATGATGGCGTTGCTGGGCCGGCTGCGCGAATGGCAGCCGCTCAACAGCCTGCTGCGGTTCGCCGTGTGGCAGAACGCCCTCATGCTGCCGCTCGCCTGGGTGGGCGCGCGCGGAGCAATCGACGCGGACGGGCGCCCGACGCCAGTCTGGGCGATGCGCATCTCCTGCGCGCTGGGGCTGGCGACGACCGTCTATCAGGGGCAGGGGTTCGGCTATCGCTACCTCCACGTCCTCATGCCCCTGTTCTGCCTCCTGGCGGCGCGCGGCTGGCTTCGCTGGCAGGAACGCGGCGTCGGCGCGCGCGTGCTGTGGGCCAGCGTCGCGGTCGCGCTGGGGGTCACGGCGTTGGGGGGGGCGTGGATGTCTCACCGGATGCTGCATCCCTATGCGGCGGCGTACCGAATGGCGAAGACGGCGCCCGCCGACGTCGTGCTGGTCGATGCGCGCGGCGTCGCGTTCGCGCAGGACCTGGTCCGGGTCGATGACACCCTGTCGCGGCCGCTGCTGCTCGACCTGGCGGTGATGAACGGCCCGTCGATCATCGACCTGTGCCGGCACCGGCGGGTGATGATCCTCGACGAGCGCCAGCTCCGCCCGCTCGGGCTGCTGCCGCCGATGGGGGTGGAGGAGCCGAGTTTCGCCTTCGCGTCGCGCCGCGCGCTGCTGGACGCGCTGCACTGTGGCCGGCCGGTGCCGATGTGATCTACTGGCGCTCGCGCTCCAGCAG
>CAXTWJ010000286.1:0-3906 GCA_964247925.1 uncultured Sphingomonas sp. | reverse complement strand
GCCGCCCCCCGCCCCGCTCCCCCCCCTCGCCCGTCACCGGCACCGGACCTGGCTGTTATTCTGGTCCACCGCGCGGCCGGCGAGGCCGCCGATCGCGGCGCCGAGCAGCGTGCCGACCGTGCGCGAATGGCCGCCGTCGATCACGTTGCCCAGCACGCCGCCGCCCGCCGCGCCGACGATCAGACCGGTCGTCCCGTCCGACCGCTTGCAGTAATAGCGGCCGTCCTGGCCGGCATAAACGCGGTCGTCGGACGCCAGCACGCGCTCCTGACCGGTCGGGCGATAGTAGCGCGACGGATCGTAGTTCGGGTCGTAGCGGTCGTCGTCGTAACCGTTGCTGCTATAGCCGCTGTCATTGTAGCCGACCCGGCCGCCGCGCGCATTGGCGTAGCGATCCGACTCCTGCCGGAAGATCTGGTATTCGCGGTCGAAGCGCGCCTGCGCCGCGCGGAAGCGGGCGTCGTCGGCGCGGCTCTGCGCGACGGCGGGCATGGCGGTCACCAGCGTGGCAACGGCCGCGGCGGCGGTGAGCGCCTGGCGGAGAATGGGCGAGGTGAGCATGGGACGTGATCCTCTTCGTTACACGCCCGGCGTGGTGGCCGGACAACGAGACATTACGGTTTCGCGCCCGTATCGTTCCTGAATGGCGCGCAGGCGCATCGCGGCGAAAGCTGTCGAAGTTGCCGCGCGGCGGGTCCGAACGCAGTGCCGAAGTTGCCAAAGTTGCCGCGCGACGCATTCATTCGCCACCGTCTCGCCCGATCATCGCCAGCGCGGCGTGGACGCTCAACGCAGGGGGCTGGCGCGAGAAATGGTGATCCAGCGCCTTCATCGCCATGCGATAGTCATAGCGCAAGGCGGTGCCGACCCGCTGGCCGCGATAATAGCGGGGCACCTCCACGCCATTGATCGCGCGCGTCATCGCTTGTTCATAGGCGCGATCGCCAGCCATGTCCCGCGCCACGTCCCCGGCCCGCGCGACCGACGCGGCGCCGGGCCGTGCGCGCAGCTGGTAGGCCGACCTCTCGCGCTTGCCGACCGCACGCGCCGCCGCCGCCACGACCCCGGTCGCGGCGAGCACCGCGATTAAGCGCCGCTGCCGCTCGGGCGTCCAGCCATCCCGGCGGGCGCGGCCGGGGACGGGGGTGAAGGGGATGGGTTCGGGGAGGGGCGACTCGGTCATCGCCAGGGGTATGATGTCGGTGGGACGTGGAGGACAGCGACTCCGTCGCTCTGCGCCTCTGTTCAGGCAGCGCCCTTTGCTCTCAACCCATTCGCCAGGCATCGGCGAACCATATCAGCGATCTGTCGAGTCGCCCGAGTGATCACCAAGTTTCTCTTAATGAACTCCTCGGTATATTCGCCGAGAAGGGACACGATGGCGGTGTTCACGAAGGACGACGGCACGTCGAATACCCCGTCAAATGAGAGCTCGACGACATCGCCACGGGACAGCGCATCCTTCACCGCTCGGTGAACGATCCAACCCTGCGCGGCCGTGTCGCAACGATCCACAAGATCAAGTGCTCTGATCACCATTCGACGTTACCTCGCTCGTCGTCATCCCCGACGAACATCCGGGTGTCGAGCGTTATATCAACAAGCGTGCCAGGATACGACCCTCGCCAGATTGACGGGCGCCTTTCCTGTTCGCCGCGTACGAGGAAGCAGTTCAGGCTACCGGAAAGCGAGTGGATCAGCACCACGCCGCCGTTCGCCGTGATACAGTCTATCAGAAAATTCAGCCCTGCGCCATGTTGTTGGGCCGAGATTGCGCGGTGACGCCCTCACGCGCGGCGAGCCTGATTGCTTCGGCGTCCGACATCTCGCCGAACCGCCCTCTGATCGTGGCCGGTATGCCGACGCCAAAATCAGAAACAGTGATCTTCAGCTGCCGCTTATTGGGGTAATGCTGCGCGTGTACAAAGCCGGTGCTCACCGCCGCGTGATCGGCAATGTTGTTGAACAGCTCTTTCACGCACGTCCGCACGCTTGATAGCGAGGCGTAGGACGCCTCCAGCGCTTTGCCAAGCCAAGGCGACAGGACATGCTCAATCCACGAGAACGCTCGCGCGAACTCGACAGGGGCACAGGGCAGTGTTGTTTCGGTCGACTGGCTGCCAGGGATTAATTGGCGGTTGATGTAGCGACGAAAGAAACCGCAAGCGTCAAGGTACCTGATGCCGTTTCGATTAAGGTTGATCAGGTTGAAAAAAGCGACCCTGACCCAATGATATTTCAACCATTCGATCGTATTGCTCAGAACGGTGTAGCCGGAGCCATCGATGAAGTCGAGTTGCGCGAAATCCAACTCGTACACGGTATCGGCCGGAAGACCGTCAGCTCCGACGATCTGTTGAGCAAACCGATCGATCGCGTCGAGTCGGAACACACGGGGCAAGACGATGCGCGTCGTCACTGACCGTGACTCACGAAACTGTCCATCACCCGCTTCCGCCCGGCCTGGTCGAAGTCGATCTCCAGCTTGTTGCCCTCGATCGCCGCCACCGCGCCGTAGCCGAACTTGGTGTGGAACACGCGCTGGCCGGGGGAGAGGTCGCCGCGGCCCTTGTTGCCGAGGCTGACGCTCGGCCCGCGGCTTTCGACGATGCGCTTGGGCTCGGTGGTGAAGCTGGAGGTCGCGCCGGCCGCGCGTTGCCAGCCGGGGCCTCTTCCCGTTCCCCTCACCAGGTTCGCGAAGGGGTCGTTGTGCTCGCTCCAGTTGGCGCGCCAGAGCGACTCGCCGCCGGACATGGTCGTTTCCGTGTCGGTGTGCTCGGGGGGCAGCTCGCCGACGAAGCGGCTGGGCAGCGACGAGGTCCACTGGCCGTAGATGCGGCGGTTGGCGGCGTGTAGGATGATCGCGCGGCGGCGCGCGCGGGTGATCGCGACATAGGCGAGGCGGCGTTCCTCCTCCAGGCTGCGCGTGCCGCCCTCGTCGAGCGCGCGCTGCGAGGGGAACAGCCCTTCCTCCCAGCCGGCGAGGAAGACGGTGTCGAACTCCAGCCCCTTGGCGGCGTGGATGGTCATGATCGTGACCTCCGGCACGCGGTCGCCGCCCTCGCGTTCCATGACCAGGCTGACGTGTTCGAGGAACGCGCCGAGCGACTCATATTCCTCCATGGCGCGGACGAGCTCGGACAGGTTCTCCAGCCGACCGGCGGCCTCCGCCGACTTCTCCGCCTGCCACATGGCCGTGTAGCCGCTCTCGTCGAGCAGCTGGCGGGCGAGCTCGGGGTGGGGCAGGTCGCGCGCCCGGTCGCGCCAGCGCGCGATTTCGCCGATCAGGTTGCCGAGCGCGCGCCTGGCCTGCGGCGTCAGCTCGTCGGTGTCGAGGATGCGCGCGGCCGCCGTCGTCAGCGGCTCGCCGGTGCGGCGCGCGAGCTGGTGGAGCCTGGCAAGGGCCTTGTCGCCCAGGCCACGCTTGGGGACGTTGACGATGCGCTCGAAGGCGAGGTCGTCGGCGGGCTGGTTGACCACGCGGAGGTAGGCGAGCGCGTCGCGGATCTCGGCGCGCTCGTAGAAGCGAAAGCCGCCCACGATCCGGTACGGCATCCCGATCGCGATGAAGCGGTCCTCGAACTCGCGCGTCTGGTGCTGCGCGCGGACCAGGATCGCGACCTCGTCGAGGCTTCTGCCGTTCCTCTGGCACGCCTCGATCTCCTCGCCGACGCGGCGCGCCTCCTCCGGCCCGTCCCAGACGCCGAGCACGCGGACCTTCTCGCCCGCGTCGAGCTCGGTCCACAGCTGTTTGCCGAGCCGGCCGGCATTGTTGGCGATGACGCCGCCCGCCGCGCCCAGGATGTGCGGGGTGGAGCGATAGTTCTGCTCGAGGCGGATGACCTTGGCGCCGGGGAAGTCGTGCTCGAACTTCAGGATGTTCTCCACCTGCGCGCCGCGCCAGGA
>CAXTWJ010000285.1:0-3914 GCA_964247925.1 uncultured Sphingomonas sp. | reverse complement strand
CCAGGACGAGCGGGGGGGTTGCGGGGGGGGGTGGGGCGCGGCGCGCGGGGTGGAGGCGCCGCCCACGCCCGCACCGCTGCCCGCCAGCTTCACCGGCGGCCTCGACCGTGCCCTGCGCAAGCCCCTGGCGCGGATCGTGGCCAACGCGGACAGCATCCACGCGCAGGCCGATGGCCCGATCGCGCCCGATTACGCGGACTATGCCGCCGATATTGCCAATGCCGGCCGGCACCTGCTCGAGCTGGTCGATGATCTGGTCGATCTGCAGGCGGTGGATCGTCCTGATTTCACCCTGACGACGGAGCCGATCGACTTGGCCGATGTGGCGCGCCGCGCGGCCGGGCTGCTCGCCGTCCGGGCGACGCAGGCGGGCGTCGCGATCGCGCGACCGCCGGCCGGCACCAGCGGGCCGGCACGAGGCGACTTTCGCCGCGCCCTTCAGATCGCGGTCAACCTGACCGGCAATGCGCTGCGCTATTCGCCGCGAGGCGCGGCCGTGACGGTGAACGTGACGGCGGAGCCGGGCCGAACGATGCTGACCGTCGCCGACCAGGGCAAGGGCATCGCGGCGACCGACCAGGCGCGCATCTTCGACAAGTTCGAGCGTGTCGATCCGAGCGAGGTCGGCGGCAACGGGCTGGGCCTCTATATCGCGCGGCGGCTGGCGCGGGCGATGGGGGGCGACCTGACGGTGACGAGCGCGCCGGGCGAGGGCGCGGCGTTCATCCTGTCGCTACCGTCGCCCTAGCCGCCGACCCAGCAGGATCATCAGCAGGCCGACGACCACGACGCCCGCGCCGCGATCCGCCCAGACGTGCTGATCGAGCATCGCGCTCGACCGGGGCCAGTGGACGTAGCCAAGCCCCTGCACGATGAACAGCGCGCCAAAGGCGGCGATGACCAGCCCCAGACCGATCAGCGCGCCGCGCATCAGCGTTGCTCGACGGGCACGTAGGGCCGCGCGGTCGGACCGGTGTAGAGCTGGCGCGGGCGGCCGATCTTCTGGTCGGGATCGGTGATCATCTCATTCCACTGCGCCACCCAGCCGACCGTGCGGGCGAGCGCGAACAGCACGGTGAACATCTCCGTCGGAAAGCCGATCGCCGACAGGATCACGCCCGAGTAGAAGTCGACATTCGGGAACAGCTTCTTCTCGACGAAATAGTCGTCCTTGAGCGCCAGTTCCTCCAGCTGCAGCGCGACGTCGAACACGGGATCGCTGACGCCCAGCGCGCTCAGCACCTCGCGCACGGTCTGCTGCATCACCATCGCGCGCGGGTCGTAATTCTTGTACACGCGGTGGCCAAAGCCCATCAGGCGGAACGGGTCGTTCTTGTCCTTGGCACGGGCGATGAACTCCGGGATGCGCTCGGGCCGACCGATCTCGCGCAGCATGTTGAGCGCCGCCTCGTTCGCGCCGCCATGCGCTGGGCCCCACAGGCAGGCGATGCCCGCGGCGATGCACGCGAACGGGTTGGCGCCTGACGAACCAGCGAGGCGGACCGTGGACGTCGAGGCGTTCTGTTCATGGTCGGCGTGCAGGATGAAGATGCGGTCCATCGCCCGCTCGACGATCGGGTTCACCTCATAGGGCTCCGCCGGCACGCCGAACGTCATGCGCAGGAAATTGCCGGTATAGGACAGGCTGTTGTCGGGATAGAGAAAGGGCTGACCGACGCTGTACTTGTACGCCATGGCCGCGATCGTCGGCATCTTGGCGATCAGCCGGTGCGACGCGATGGTCCGCTGCACCGGGTCGTGGACGTCCGTGGAGTCGTGGTAGAAAGCGGACAGCGCGCCGACCACGCCGCACATGATCGCCATCGGGTGCGCGTCCCGCCTGAAGCCGCGAAAGAAGGTCGCGAGCTGCTCATGCACCATGGTGTGGCGCGTGATGGTGGTCGAAAAGGCGGCGAGCTCGTCGGCGGTGGGCAGCTCTCCGTTGAGCAGCAGATGGGCGACTTCCATGAACGACGACTGCTCGGCCAGGTCGCCGATCGTGTAGCCGCGGTGAAGCAGCACGCCCTCGTCGCCGTCGATATAGGTCAGCTTCGACTGGCAGCTGGCGGTCGAGGTGAAGCCGGGGTCATAGGTGAACATCCCCGTGTCGCCGTACAGCCTGCGGATGTCGACGACCTCGGGGCCGACCGAACCCTGCATCACCTTGTAGCTGTGGTCGGCGAACTGCACGGCGTCGGTCATCGGGTCGGTTCCTCAGCAAGGGCCTGGTCGGCGATCCGGGCCAGGCTTTCATCGCGCCCAAGCAGCGCGAGCACGTCATAGATGCCGGGCGACGTGCGCCGTCCGGTGAGCGCCGCGCGCAGGGGCTGGGCGAGCTGGCCGAGCTTGACGCCGGCCGCTTCCGCCACGGCCCTGACCGCCGTCTCCAGCGCTTCCGTATCCCAGTGCTGCACCGCGTCAAGCGCCCTGTGCGCGGCCGCCAATAGCGTCCGGGCATCGCGCGACAGCAGCGCCCGAGCATCATCGACGATGGCGAGCGGCCGGGCGGCGAACAGGAACGCCGCGCCGTCGGCCAGCTCGTTCAGATTGGCCGCGCGCGGCTTCAGCGCGGGCATGGCGCGCTCCAGCAGATTGAGCGCCGGGTCGTCGGCCATGCCGAGCCGAGCGCCGACCAGCTCCGCCAGCCGGCTGTCGCCCGCCTCGCGGATATACTGACCATTGAGGCTTTCGAGCTTCTTCAGATCGAAGCGAGAAGGGGACTTGCCCACGGCGCCCAGGTCGAACCACTGGACGGCCTGCTCGCGGCTGATGATCTCCGCGTCGCCATGGCCCCAGCCGAGCCGCAGCAGGTAGTTGTCGAGCGCCTCCGGCAGGATGCCCAGCTCGTCGCGATACGCCTCGATCCCGACCGCGCCGTGACGCTTGGACAGCTTGGCCCCGTCCGACCCGTGAATGAGCGGGATGTGCGCGTAGACCGGCTCGGGCCACGCCATCGCGCGGATGATTGGCAGCTGGCGAAAGGCGTTGTTGAGATGGTCGTCGCCCCGGATCACATGGGTGACCCCCATGTCGTGATCATCGACCACCACGGCGAGCATGTAGGTCGGCGTGCCATCCGAGCGGAGCAGGACCAGGTCGTCCAGTTCCGCGTTCTGGACGGTAACCGGCCCCTGCACGCGGTCGTCGATCGTGGTCGCGCCCTCGCGGGGCGCGCGCAGGCGCACGACGTGGGGCTGGTCGGTCGGAGCCTCGGTGCATTCTCTCCAAGGCGAGCGAATGCGCAGCGGCTGCTTCGCCGCTTGCGCGGCCGCGCGCTGGGCCTCGATCTCGTCCGCCGTCATGTAGCAGCGGTAGGCGTTGCCCGACGCGATCAGCTGCTCGGCCACGGCGGCGTGGCGAGCGGCGCGGGCGGACTGGAACACGACGTCGTCGTCCCAGTCGAGCCCGAGCCAGCGCATGCCGTCCAGGATGGCGTCGATCGCCGGCTGCGTTGAGCGGGCGCGGTCGGTGTCTTCGATCCTGAGCAGGAACTGGCCGCCATGGTGACGCGAGAACAGCCAGTTGAACAGGGCCGTGCGCGCACCCCCCAGGTGGAGGAACCCGGTCGGGGAGGGCGCGAAGCGGGTGATGACGCCAGATGTGTTCGGGCCGGTGTTATCGTCTGTTGCGCTCAAGCGCGCCTGCTCCCAAGCTGATGATGATGGCGAGTGACGCCCCCTTCGCCGCTAGCATAGCCCTGCCGTGGCCACAAACCGGGTGGCGCCCCCGCGAGGCGGTCGAGCGGTGGCTGGAGGCGGAGCGCGATCAACTGCCCTTGTGGCTGCCGGTGGCGCTGGGCGGCGGGGTAACCACCTGGTTCGTGCTGCCCGACCCGCGGCAATGGACGGCGGCGGCGCTGGCGCTGCTCGCGCTCGGGTTGGCGGCGCTGGCGACGGGGCGGCACGGGCGCCTGC
>CAXTWJ010000284.1:0-3938 GCA_964247925.1 uncultured Sphingomonas sp. | reverse complement strand
CCGCTGCCGCCCCTTGTTCAGCCACCCCACCCGGCGATGCACCTCCACGCCTCCTCCGGGCCGCCTGCCGTCGGCCTGCTGCAGCTCGGCGATCCGCTTGTCCGCGGGCGCGGTCGGTCTGTGGGCCGCGAGCAGCTCGGCCCGCTGATGCTCCGCCGCCCCCAGTTCGGCCTGCGCCATGCCCCCCACGACCGCCACCCGGCCGCCGACGCTGTTCCAGCCATCGACGATGCCTGAGCCTACTTCGCCCGGCCCGATCGCGCTGTAGGTCGCGAACGTCAGAAATAGCGTCCGACCAGCCGCGCGCCGCAGTTCAGGCAGGCGCCGCCCGCGTGATCCTGGAGCGTTTCACCCCCGCCCGGTTCCACCGCGCGCGCCCATGCCGCCCCGGTCGCCACGTCGCCGGCCGCTTCCGCTACCCCCGTCATGGGTCGAGGATAGCCGCGTGCGGCTGTCCTACAAGCCGAAAACCTGTCATGTCACGGTTGATGGCCCCGCGCGGGCCAACGGAGATGTACCCGTGCGATCTGCTACCGATCACGGCAACTTTGACACCTCTGCCGATCCTGCGGCCTTGATTGCCGCGATGGGCGGGCGTGCTCGGGTCGCGGCCCGGGTGCTTGCCGGCCTTGCGCCCGATGCGAAGGCGACCGGGCTGCGGCACGCGGCTGCGGCGGCGCGTCGCCATGCGCCCGCCATCCTCGCCGCCAATGACGAGGACATGGGTGCCGCCGCCGACCTGTCTCCCGCGCTGCGCGATCGGCTGCGGCTCGACCAGGCGCGACTGGAGGAGATGGCGGCCGGCATCGATGCCGTCGCGGCGCTGCCCGATCCGGTGGGGTGGGTCATCGACGCCACCGTGCGGCCCAACGGGCTCCAGCTGTCGCGCGTGCGCGTGCCGATCGGCGTGATCGGCATCATCTACGAAAGTCGGCCCAACGTCACCGCCGATGCCGCTGCCTTGTGCGTCATGGCGGGCAACGCCGCCATCTTACGCGGGGGCACGGAGGCGATGCACAGCAACCGCGCGATCCACGCCGCCTTCGCCGAAGGACTGGCGGAGGCCGGACTCCCGGTCGATGCCGTGCAGCTCGTGCCGACGCAGGACCGCGCGGCGGTGGGCGCGATGCTGCGCGCCGAGGGCGTCCTCGACCTCGTCGTGCCGCGCGGCGGCAAGGGGCTGGTCGCGCGCGTCCAGGCGGAGGCGCGGGTGCCCGTGCTCGCGCATCTGGACGGGGTCAACCACGTCTATGTCGATGCCTCCGCCAATCCCGCCATGGCGCAGCGGGTCGTGATCGACGCCAAGCTGCGCCGTCCGGGCATCTGCGGCGCGATGGAGACGCTGCTGATCGACGCCGGCTATGCCGATGCCGCTGGGCTGGCGACCGCGTTGGCGGAGCGGGGCTGCGAGGTCCGTGCCGGCCCCCGGCTGGGTGCGCTCCTCCCGCATCTGCCGCTCGCCACCCCAGCCGACTGGGATACCGAGTATCTGGAGCCAATCGCATCGGCCGAGCTCGTCGATGGCCTGGGCGGCGCGCTGGCGCACATCGCGGCCCATGCCTCCCATCATACGGATGCGATCGTGGCGGAGGACGCCGCCATCGCCGAACGCTTCCTGGCGGCGGTCGATAGCGCGATCGTGCTGTGGAACGCCTCCACCCAGTTCGCCGACGGCGGCGAGTTCGGCCTGGGCGCGGAGATCGGCATCGCCACCGGCCGCCTCCACGCCCGCGGTCCCGTCGCGCTCGAAGGACTGACGACGTACAAATGGGTCGGGCGCGGCACGGGGCAGGTACGGGGTTGATGCGCTTGTATACAGTTGTTATCGACCTGCCATGAGTAAATCGGTCGTCACCGCGCGTATCAGCGAGCAGCTGTCGGCGGACCTGGACGAACTGGCCGGCCGACGTGAGCGTAGCCGCGCATGGCTGATCGAACGAGCCATCGCCGGTTTCGTGGCCGATGAGCTCGAACTGTATCGATCACTCGACGAAGCCGAGGCACAGATTGATCGCGGTGAGTACACGACGCAGGTTCAGGTCGAAGCCATGTTCGCCATGCGTCGTGCTGAGGCGCAGCCGGGTTGAAGGAGGTCCGGTGGGCGACGCTCGCGACCGATGATCTCGATGCGATCGAGCGCTGGTATCGCGACATCGACGCTGAACTGGCGAACAAGATGGTGGACCGCATCCTCGCTGCCACGCGCCTGCTTCGCGATCACCCGCTCGCCGGCGCCATAGAACTATATGGTACAAGGCGAAAGCGTCGTGTCGCAGGAACGCCGTACAATTTGTTTTGCCGCATTGCTGGGGATCATGTCCGCGTTTTGCGCGTGCTCCATCACGCGCAGGACCCGGCGAGATCTTGACCCGGCGCATCGGCCTGCTCGGCGGCTCGTTCAACCCCGCGCATCGTGGGCACCGGCGCATCACGCTGAACGCGATCCGGGTGCTGGGTCTGGACGAGGTGTGGTGGCTGGTGTCACCCGGCAACCCGCTCAAGCCCGCGACGGGCATGGCGCCGCTCGCCGCGCGGCTCGCGGCGGCGCGCGCCATGGCGCGCCGCGCGCCGATCCGGGCGACCGCGATCGAGGCGCAACTGCACACCCGCTACACGGTCGATACGCTTCGCGCGCTGCGGTGGCGCCACCCGCGCGACCACTTCATCTGGCTGATGGGGGCGGACAATCTCGCGCAGTTTCATCGCTGGCGCGACTGGCGGGGCATCGCGCGCCGCGTACCGATTGCGGTGATCGCCCGGCCGTCCTATAAAGGGGAGGCCCTCGCGGCGCCCGCGATGGGCTGGTTTCGGCGGTATCAGCGTCGCCCGGACCAGGCGACGCGCTGGACGATGTGGAGTTTGCCGGCCCTGGTGCTGCTGCGCTTCCGTCCCGACCCGACCTCCGCGACCACGCTGCGCGCGGCCGACCCCGATTGGGCGCGCCGTTTCCTTCCCCATCACGACCAACCTTGAGGATCCCTGTTTGCCCGCCACTTCCGCGCTCCGCCCCGCCGATCCCGCCGAAGCAGAGATGCTGCACCGCCTTGTGCTGCAGAGCCTGGACGACGATCAGGCGGTGGAAACCGTCACCATCCCGCTCGCGGGCAAGTCGTCCATCGCCGACCATATGGTGATCGCATCGGGCCGCTCGACCCGGCAGGTCGCGTCGATGGCCGCCAAGCTGGCCGAGAAGATCAAGGCGGAGTGCGGCCGTTCCCCCCGGATCGAAGGTCTGCCCACCGCCGACTGGGTGCTGATCGACGCGGGCGACGTCATCGTGCATCTGTTCCGCCCGGAAGTTCGGTCCTTCTACAATCTGGAGCGGATGTGGCAGTTCGGTGATGCGCCGGCGGTGGTCGCCCCGCCCGAGCAGGTCTGATCCTTCTTCACATCCTCGCGCGCGGGAAGATCGGGCGAGGCCCGGAGGCGGAGCTGGTGGATCGCTACCTCCGCCGCATCGCCTGGCCGACCCGCATGACCGAGCTGCCCGACAGCGGTGGTCGCACGCCGCCGCTGGAAGGGCAGACACGGCGCGTGCTGCTGGACGAGAAGGGCGAGGCACTTTCCTCGATACTCCTGGCCGACCAGCTCGACCGCTGGCGCGACGACGGTGTGCGCGAGGCGCGGTTCGAGCTGGGCGCGGCGGATGGCCTCACCGACATGGACCGGGCCGGGGCCGACCTCCTGCTGTCCTTCGGGCGGACGACCTGGCCGCACCTGCTCGCGCGGGCGATGCTGGCCGAGCAGCTGTTCCGCGCGACCAGCATCCTCGCCAATCACCCCTACCATCGCGAAGGCTGAGTGCGGCGTCTCCTGCCCCTGCTGCTACTGCTCCTGCTCGGCGCGACGCCGATCGATGAGCGCGCCCGCCTCGCGCAGGCGAAGCGCGCCGCCGCCGCCGCCGCTGCACGCGCTCAACAACTGACCGTCGCGGCCGC
>CAXTWJ010000283.1:0-3942 GCA_964247925.1 uncultured Sphingomonas sp. | reverse complement strand
CTGCGACCCTCTGCTCCCAAAGCAGATGCGCTACCAGGCTGCGCCACTCCCCGCTGGTCGCTGCTGCACTTAGCGGAGCTGAGCGCGCGAGGCAACGAGCGCGGCCGGCCTTGCATCACCGACGATCAACTAGGCGGCCTTGCCGCTGCGCCCACTATCGCTTTTCTCTTTGTGGCGGGCCACGCCGCTGCGAAGCCGCGTCGTCGTTCTTCGGCGAAGGCGAGGTCACCCCGGTGCCGGCTCCCTGTTGCAGCCGGTCGCGCGGTGGGCCCGGCAGGACTCGAACCCGCAACCTAGCCGTTATGAGCGGCCAGCTCTAACCATTGAGCTACAGGCCCACGCGCGCGTCATGGGGTTAGAGGAAATGCGCACGAAGAAAAAGGGCGCCTCCGTGGGATCGCCCGTCTTGCTCGGTCCGCGGAGGCGAAGCCGCGTCCTCGGTCGTAGCTGCGCTACGCCGGCCGCTGGAGCGCGTCTCGCACGTAGTTTGCGCTACGTGCGTGCGCTTACTGCAGATTGTCCTTCGCCGCGTCGGCGGCGTTCGCGACATTGTCCCTCATGTCCTTCATGTCGTCGGCGGCGTTCTGCATCGCCTGGGACGCGTTCCGGTCGGCCGCGTTGTCGGCCAGCGCTTCCAGATCATCGGCCTGGTTCTCCAGGCTGGCCTCCATCGCGGCGGCATTGGCGTCGATCGCGGTCCTTTGTGGGCTTTGATGGCAGGCAGTCACCGCGATCAGGCCGGCCGCGGCGAGTGGCGCGAGTTTCACTAGCAAACTCCCGAAAATGCGAAAACGGCGGGGCGGACCGCCGGGGAAGGTCCCCGTCGGCCCGCGCCCGCCCCGATGGCAAGCCGAAAGGCTTACTTGCCCATCGTGTTCCCGGCGGCGACGTTCGCGGCGGTCGCCGCGTTGTCGGTGGCGCCGTTCTTGTCCGCGTCGGCGGCGTTGTCGGCCATCGCGTGCAGGTTGTCGGCCTGGTTGTCGAGCACGTCGGCGGTGTTGCCCGATGCGTTGTCGGCCAAGGCGTCCACGTTGTCCGCGGCATTCTCCAGGTTCTGCGACGCGGCGTTGTCGCCCGACTTGTTGCAGGCGCCCAGCGTCAGCAGGCCGAAGGCAGCGACGGTCGCGATTGCGATCTTCTTCATGCGAAAACTCCTGATCCAAAAATGGCGGCGACGACCGCCTGGTGTTGATCGGTCTGAAAGATTGCGGTTCCGGCGCCCCCCAACGGGCACAACCCCCGTTCGCGACCGACCTGCCGTCGCGACCACCCGTCCATACCCCAGTCGGCTGCTAGGTCAAAGAGAAATCATGGCCGAAACAAGGCGGGTTCATTGCCGGGGCGTGACGGACCCGATCTCCTCCGGCGCGTTGGCGACGATCGCCAGCATCGTCGTCCATGCGGCGACGTTCTGCGCCAGCTGCGCCGGATCGATCCGGTCGAGCACGTCATCGGGCGTGTGGTGCGTGTCGAAATAGCGCGTCCCGTCCTGGTTGAGATCGACCGAGCCGACGCCCAGCGCGATCGTTGGTCCGACATCGGTGCCATCGCCCCCGACCGCCGCCCCTTTGCCGATGCCGAGCGGTGCCAGCGCGGACTGGAGCCGGTCGGTGACGGCCTTCGCCGTGTTGGGCAGATTGACCTCGAACCGCCAGACCCGGTCCGCGCCGAAGTCGCTTTCCTGCGCGGTCGCATGGCGTTCCTTGCCGTGGACGCGCGCATATTCCCGACCGCCGAAGCCGCCCGGCTCCTCCGCCCCGAACCAGACGACGCGGATCGTGCGGCGCGGGCGCGGGCCGTCGAGCAGGCGCTTGGCCGCGGCGGTCGTGATCGCCACGCCCGCGCCATCGTCGATCGCGCCGGTGCCAAGGTCCCAGCTGTCCAGGTGCCCGCCGATCAGCACGATGCCGGCGTTGCGGTCGGTGCCTGGCACATCCGCGATCACGTTGCCCGACTCACCCTCGCCCGCGAACCGCGGCGTAAGCGTCAGGTGCAGCGTCACCGGCCTGCCCCGTGCCGCGATGCGCTCCAGCTGCTCGGCATCGGAGACCGACAGCGCGGCGGCCGGGATCGGCTGCGTACCTGCCGGCCAGTTCGTGCCGCCCGTATGCGGGTTGCGATGCTGGTCGGTGCCGACCGAGCGGATCACCACGGCCGCCGCGCCCTTGCTCGCCGCCAGCGCCGGCCCGACGAAGCGGGCGGGTCCATAGGTGCCATAGCTCGACCCGTCCTGCGCCGGTTGCATGGCGTTGCCGATATAGGCGATCTTGCCCGCCAGGCTGCCCGCCGGTGCCGCGGCGAGATCGCCATAGGTCTTGAACACCACCACCGGCGCGGTCAGCCCCGCCGCCGGCGTCGCGCCCGAATTGCCCAGCGCCACCAGCGTCAGCTTCTGCGGGAACGGGGACACGACCTCCGCCGTCTCGACCCCGCGCAGCCAGACGGGCATCCGATACGTCTCGATATGGACGTTGCGGAAGCCGAGCATCTTGAGCTTCGTCACCGCCCAACTCCGCGCCCGCGCTTCCGCCTCCGTCGCGGCGAGCCGCTGGCCGACCTCCGTCGTGAGGCCTTCCACGATGTCATAGGCCACCTCGTCCTGGAGCGCCGCGTCGCGCAGCTTCGCCACCGCGGGATCGACCGGCGCGGGCATCGGCGGCGCGGTTCGCTGGGCGAGCGCGGGAGCGGTGATGAAGAGGGCGGCGAGCAGCAGCAGCTTGTTCATGGGCGACGGCGTATCGGGCCCCGCGCGGTTTGCCAACGGCTTGTCGCTCTCCTACATGCGACGCAAATCCAGCATCGTCGAACGCGGAGCATCAGCGACCACCATGGCCGTCCAGTATACCTACGTCATGAAGGGCCTGACCAAGACCTTTCCGGGCGCGAACAAGCCCGTGCTCAACAACATCCACCTCCAGTTCATACCCAGCGCGAAGATCGCGATCATCGGCCCGAACGGGTCGGGTAAATCGACGCTGATGAAGATCATGGGCGGGATCGACCCTGATTTCATCGGTGAGGCCTGGGCCGCCGATGGCGTGCGCGTCGGCTATCTGCCGCAGGAGCCGCAGCTCGACAACAACAGGACCGTGATCGAGAATGTGCGGCTCGGCGCGGGGCCGGTGGTGGGTATGATCGACCGATTCAACGCTATCTCAGCCGAGATGGGCGACCCCCAGGACGACACTGATTTCGACGCGCTGATGGAGGAGATGGGCGACCTGCAGGCGAAGATCGACGCCGCCGATGGCTGGTCGCTCGACAGCCAGCTGGAACAGGCGATGGAAGCGATGCGCTGCCCGCCGTCGGACAGCCCGGTCACCAACCTGTCGGGCGGCGAGAAGCGTCGCGTGGCGCTGGTCCAGCTGCTGCTGTCCAAGCCCGATATCCTCCTGCTGGATGAGCCGACCAACCACCTCGACGCCGAGAGCGTCGGCTGGCTGGAGAACCACCTGAAGGATTACGCCGGCAACGTCATCCTGGTCACCCACGACCGCTATTTCCTCGACAATGTCGTGAACTGGGTGCTCGAGCTCGATCGCGGGCGGTATTACACCTATGAGTCGAACTATTCCGGCTATCTGGAGAAGAAGGCCAAGCGGCTGGAGCAGGAGGAGCGCGAGGAGGCGGGCAAGCAGCGCGCGATCGCCGACGAACTCGCCTGGATGCGTCAGACTCCCAAGGCGCGCCAGACCAAGTCCAAGGCGCGCATCCGCAACTTCGAGCAGCTGATGGAGAGCCAGGAGAGCCGCATCGCCGGCAAGGCGCAGATCCTGATCCAGCTGCCCGAGCGGCTGGGCGGCAAGGTGATCGAGGCCAAGGGGCTGACCAAATCATATGGCGACAAGCTGCTGTTCGACGGCCTCGATTTCACGCTGCCGCCGGGCGGCATCGTCGGGGTGATCGGGCCCAACGGCGCGGGCAAGTCGACCCTATTCAAGC
>CAXTWJ010000282.1:0-3948 GCA_964247925.1 uncultured Sphingomonas sp. | reverse complement strand
CCAGGTCCTTGGCCCAGCCGATGAACAGCGCGTCGCGCCCGTCCTGCGTCGTCCCCGTCTTGCCCCAGGCGGGGATGCCGAGCGACGCCTCCACGCCCGTGCCGCGGTTGAGCGACGAGTCGAGCAGCGCCTTGATCCCCGCCTCGACGTCGTCCGGCATGGTCGACTGCCGCCCGGTGATCGACTCCAGCCAACTCTTGTTCTTCACTTCCTCGACGCCGCGCGAATGCACGGGGTAATGGCCGTCCGCGATCGCGGCATAGGCGGCGGTCAGTTCCAGCAGCGACACGGTGGAGGTGCCCAGCGAGATGGTCGCCTCGTTCGCGATCGGGGTGGAGATGCCCAGGTCGCGCGCCGCCTTGATCACCGCCTTGACGCCCAGCTGCTGCGTCAGCCGCGCCGCGCACACGTTGCACGAGCGGGCGAAGGCGCGCTTGAGCGAGATCGGGCCGAGATAGCGGCCATCGTCGTTGCGCGGCTTCCACCCCGCGAAGTCGAGCGGCTTGTCTTCCACGATCGAGTCGGGCGTCATGCCGCTGCGGAGCGCGGCGAGATAGACGAACAGCTTGAACGCGGAGCCGGGCTGGCGGCGCGCCTGAGTCGCGCGATTGAAGGTGGACGCGCGATAGTCCTTGCCGCCCACCATCGCGACAACGCGCCCGTCCGGGTGCATCGCGACCAGCGCCACCTGCGCGTCGCGCAGGCCCGCGCGGCGCACCACGCCTTCGGCTATCCGTTGCAGCCGGGGGTCGAGCGTGGTCTGGACCTTCGCGTCGGTCGCGACCTCGCCGGCGGCCTCGCGCGCCTCCGGCAGCACCCAGTCGGCGAAATAGGTGCCGGTGGGCAGCGCGTCGGGTTTCAGCGGCAGCACGCGCTGCGGCTGCACGGCCGCGGCCTGCGACGGCGTCAGAAAGCCCGCGTCCTGCATGGCCGCGACCACCACCATCTCGCGCTTCCTCGCGCCGGCCAGGTTTCCCGTCGGCGCGAGCCGCGACGGCGCCTTGACCAGCCCCGCCAGCATCGCCGCCTGCCCGGTGTTCAGCTGGTCGGGCGTGCGGCCGAAATAATGCTTCGCGGCCGCCGTGATGCCATAGACGTTGTCACCGAAATAGACGTTCGACAGATAGCGCGACAGGATCTGGTCCTTGGACAGCCACGCCTCCAGCCAGAACGCGATCATCACCTCGCGCAGCTTGCGCCCGATCGTGCGGTCGGCGTCGAGGAACGCGTTCTTGGCCAGCTGCTGCGTGATGGTGCTGGCGCCCTGACTGCGCTCGTCGCTGGTGGAGTTGTGCCACAAGGCGCGCCCGATGCCGCGCGGGTCGATGCCCCAGTGGGTGTAAAAGCGCCGGTCCTCGATCGCGATGAAGGCCTGGGTGACGTGCGCGGGCAGCCTGGCGGCATCGACGGGCGCGCCGATGATCGCGCCCCGCCGGGCGATGGGGGTGCCGTCGTCGGCGGTGATGGTGATCGACGGCGGCGTCGGCGCCAGCACCAGCAGCACGATGCCGACGCCCACGCCTCGCAGCGTCCAGCGCAGCCAGCGACGCGGCCGGCGGGCGGGGGCGAGGTCGGGATAGAAGGGCGCGTCCGCCGCGTCGAACGGGCGGTCGTCGCCGTCGATGACCCGGTCATAGGCGTAACGCACGCGCGCCGGGCGCGGCATGTCGGGGTCGAGCATGGCGTGCGCCTTAGCGCCTCGCGGGCGCGACACAAAGGGTGGTCAACGCCTCGCGAACGCGCGATGAGGCGCCACCTATGCCAACTTCCGCATCCGCAAGCACACCCCTGGTCGTGGGCATCGGCGGCACCATCGGCGGCGCCTCCTCCACCGAGAAAGCCCTGAAAATCGCGCTGCACGCGGCCTGTGAGCAGGGGTTTTCGACGCGGATGTTCGGCGGCGCCGACATGGCGCGCCTACCTCTCTATGACCCCCGCGCGACGGCGCGGACCGCGGACGAGCAGGCCTTCGTCGCCGCCGTCCGCAGCGCGTCGGCGCTGATCGTCGCCAGCCCGGGCTATCACGGCTCCATTTCCGGGGCGGTCAAGAACGCCTTGGATTTGCTGGAGGAAACCGCGCGCGACGAACGGCCGTATCTGGCCGATATGCCCGTGGGGCTGATCGCCACCGCCTATGGCTGGCAGGCGACGGGTTCGACCATCGCGGCGCTGCGGTCGATCGTCCACGCGCTGCGCGGCTGGCCGACGCCGTTCGCTGCAGCCATCAATACCCAGCTGACCAAGTTCGACGGCGAAGGCGGCGCGAGCGACCCGGCGGTTGTGGAGCAGTTGCGGCTGGTGGGGAAACAGGTCGCGCGATTCGCGCCGCTGGCTCAGGGCTGAAGCCCGAGCCAGTCCGCCATCAGCGTGAGTTCCGCTTCCAGCTCGCGCATGGTCTCGCCCGGCGCGGTGGGCTCGAGGTGGACGGCGTGCACCAGCAGGCGCCCGGCCTGCCGATCCGCCTTCAGATCGACGCGTGCGACCAGCCGGTCGCCGAGCAGGAACGGCAGGACGTAATAGCCGTGTACGCGCCTGGCGGCCGGTGTGTAGATTTCCAGTCGATAGCGGAAGCCGAACAGCCGCTCGGTGCGCGTGCGCTCCCAGATCAGTGGGTCGAAGGGGGCGAGCAGCGCGCGGGCGCCGACCCGGCGAGGGCGGCGGACGTCGCGATGCAGGTACAGCCGGTCGCTCCAGCCCGGCACGGCGGCGGGAATGAGCGTGCCGTCGGCGACCAGCGCGGCGACGGCGGCCGCTCCTTGCGTGGGCGACAGGCGGAAATAGTCGCGCAGATCGGCTTCCGTGGCGATGCCGTGTGCGCGGGCGGCGCGCTCGACGAGCACGCGGCGGGCCTCGTCCGGCTCGGGCGTGGGTAGCGCCAGGATCGCGGCGGGAATCACGCGCTCGGGGATGTCGTACACGCGCTCGAAGCTGCCGCGCCGGGTGCGGCAGGTCAGATGGCCCGCCCAGAACAGCCATTCCAGCGCGCGCTTCCCGTCGCTCCAGCCCCACCAGCCGCCCGGGCCGCGCGTGCCGTCGAGGTCGGACGCCGCGAGCGGGCCGCGGTCGCGGATGCGGTCGAGCAGCGTCATCGCCTCCGTCCGCCGATCGCCGGCATAGGCGCGCACCGCGCCCCAGCCGATCTCGCCGCAGTCGGCCGCCGCCATCCGCCAGCGCAGATGCGGGTGCAGGTCGAGCGGCAGCAGCGACGCCTCGTGCGCCCAATATTCCCACATCCGCCGCTCGCCTCGTGGTCCCCAGGCGTCTCGGTCGAGCAGCACGGTGCCGTACGGCCCGAGTCGCGAAAAGGCGGGAAGATAGTGCGCGCGCGTCAGCACGTTCACGCTGTCGATCTGAAACAGGGCGATGCGTTCCAGCGTGCGGCGGAGCTGCGCCGCGCCGACGGCGGGAGGTCTCGCACGCGCGAGTCCCTGCGCCGCGATGGCGACACGACGCGCCTGGGCAAGGGTGAGGTGCTCGGTCATCCGTTCATCGTTCAGCGGCTTGCACGAGCGTTCAATCGTCCCGACTGCCCCTACGGTAATCGTGCCACTTTGCGACAGCTCCGATTCGGGCCGGAAGGCCGGCTAGCGCGTCGGTACACGCCGGATTAGTGACATATCAGCGGAGCGATTCGGGAACGCGGTACTGTCGCGGGTGGGGGTGAAGGCGTCGTCGTCTGGGGGGCAATGCTGGATCGTATCGCGCTTGCGGGACTGTTGGGGCTTATCCTTATCGGATCGGCAGCATCGGTGCAGAACTGGACGTGAGCGCGATGTCGAGGGAGGCACCCACACTCGGTGCAGACCGGTCGGGCGTAGGAGCCGGGGGCCCGCGCACGCTGGTGATGCTGGTGCTCGCCGACGCCGTGCTGGGTTGATGGCGCGCTATGCTGAAAGCTGACGCCGCGGGTGGGGGCGATGACACGGTGAACTCGCGGCGTAGCGCAAG
>CAXTWJ010000281.1:0-3953 GCA_964247925.1 uncultured Sphingomonas sp. | reverse complement strand
GGCGACATCGCCGCGATCGTCAAGCTGACCCGCGTCGCGCTGCTGGCGCCGGTGCTGGCGCTCGTCGCGATGCGCCTGCCGCGCGAGGACGGGGCGGCCGCCAGGCTCGGCGTGCCGTGGTTCGTGGTCGGCTTCTTCCTGCTCGCCGGCGTCAACTCGACCGGGATCATCCCGCACCTCGTCGCGCATGGCGCCGAGCTGGCCGCCGCCTGGCTGCTCGCCGCCGCCGTCACCGCGACCGCGATCCGCTCACCGCTGGCGCAACTGTTGGAGGCAGGACCGCGCCCTGTGCTGGTCGTCGGCGCGGCCACGATCGCGGCGTTCGCGCTGGCGCTCGCCGTGGCGATGACGCTGCTGCGCTAGGGTCGGTACGGACCTTTAGGACCGCCTCCGCTCAGCCATGCCGCTGCGCGAACGCGGCCGCGGCGCCGAACAGGCCGGGTTGCGGGTGGGTGATGATCTTGACCGACAGGTCGGCCATCATGCCCTGGAATCGGCCCTTGGCGACGAACCGCTCGGCGAAGCCGGAGCGGAGCAGCCGGTCCTTGAGCCGCAGCCCCAGCCCGCCCGCGATCACGACACCGTTCGCGCCCTGTGCCAGCGCCAGGTCGCCGGCCACCGCGCCCAGCGCCAGGCAGAAGCGATCGAGCGCCGCGAGCGCGATCGGGTCGGTACCGTCCAGCGCCTCCGTCCAGATCGCGCGGTCGTCGCGGGCGGGCGCGTTGCGGCCTTCCAACGCAGCCAGCGTCTCATAGATCGTCACGATGCCCGGCCCCGAGCAGATGCGCTCGGCCGACACGCGCGTGTAGAGCGGTCGCAGGCGCCGCACGATCGCGTCCTCGATCCCGTCGAGCGGCGCATAGTCGATATGGCCGCCCTCCGTCTCCAGGACGTGATAGCCGGCGTCGTGGCGGAACACCTGCGCCACGCCCAGCCCCGTGCCCGGCCCGCAGACGGTGGTGACGCCAACAGGGGGCAGCGGCCCGTCCGGCCCGCACAGGTGCAGCAGCTCGTCGGCGGGCACCTGCGCCACCGCGTGCCCGACCGCGCCGAAATCGTTGATCAGCACATAGGCATCGACCCCCAGCCGCTCGGGAATCAGCGCCGGGCGGATCACCCAAGGGTTGTTGGTCAGCCGGATCACGTCGCCCCGCACCGGCGACGCGACCGCGATCCCCGCCGCGCGCGGCAGCGGCCGGCCCAGCCGCTCGCCGAACGCCGCCCAGGCAGTCTGGAAACTGGCATGGTCGGCGGTCCTGAGCGTCACCGGCTCATCCAGCCGAGCGACCCGGCCGTTGGCGGTTTCCGCGATCGCGAACCGCGCGTGCGTCCCGCCGACATCCACCGCCACCATTTCCGTCACGTGCAAACCTCTCCCGTCCTCACCGTTGCGTATAGCAGCATCGCGGCTACAGTGAATGTTCACTGGAGGGGATCAACAATGGCCATCAACGTCGCCGTGTCGTCATCGACCGACCCGGTGCCCGGCGACGACGCGGGCCGCGGGATCGACGCGCCCGACCTACGCGTGTTCGTCTTCGCGCTGTTCTTCATCTTCGGGGGCATCACGTCCCTGAACGACGTGGTCATCCCCAAGCTGAAAGACCTGTTCACGCTCAACTACCTCCAGGCGATGCTGATCCAGTTCTGCTTCTTCACCGCCTATCTGGTGATCGGCATCCCGGGCGCGCGGCTGGTGAAGCGGATCGGCTACATGCGCGGCGCGGTCGCGGGGCTGCTCACGATGATGGCCGGCTGCCTCCTGTTCATCCCGGCTTCGCGCACCGCCGTCTATGGCCTGTTCCTGCTGGCGCTGTTCGTGCTCGCCTCGGGCGTGGTGCTGGTCCAGATCGTGTCCAACCCGCTGATCAGCCTGCTCGGGGCTCCGCGCACCGCGCACAGCCGGCTGACGTTCGCACAGGCGTTCAACTCGGTCGGCACCACCATCTTTCCCTTCGTCGGCTCGATCCTGATCCTGGCGCCGCTGGGCGGGGGCGCGTCGCTCGGCTCCTTCTTCGACGTGGGCCGGGTCAGCGATCCGGCCTGCAACGGCGGCCAGGCGGTCGCGGCGGCGGCGCCGACCACTGCCTATCGGATCGCGGAAACGCAGGTCGTGGCGCACGCCTATCTGGGCCTGGCGGTCGCGCTGGCGGTGATCGCGGGCGTCGTGTGGCTGTTCCGCGACCGGCTGGCGGGCGCGGAACGGCACGAGGGCGGCAGCCTCGCCTCCTCCTTCGCGCTGCTGCGGCAGCCTCGATTCGCTTTCGGCGCGCTGTGCATTTTCCTGTATGTCGGCGCGGAGGTCTCGATCGGCTCGACGCTGGTCAACTATCTCAAGTCCAGTCACACCTTGTGCCTGACCGACCAGTCGGCGGGCAAGCAGCTGCTGTTCTACTGGGGCGGCGCGATGATCGGGCGGTTCGTCGGCTCGGCGGTGCTGCGCACGGGGCGCCCGGGGGAGGTGGTGGCGGGGGGCGCGGGCGGCGCGCTCGTGCGCGGCCTCGTGTCGATCACCAGCAGCGGCGCGATGGCGGCGAACACGCTGCTCGCGGTCGGACTGATGAATTCCATCATGTTCCCGACCATCTTCTCGCTCGCGTCCGAAGGGCTGGGTAGCCGTGCGGCGGATGGATCGGGCATCATCAACGTCGCGATCTTCGGCGGCGCGGTCGTCCCGCTGCTCACCGGCGGGCTGGCCGACGCGGTGGGGCTGACGACGGCGCTGCTGCTGCCGGCGCTGTGCTACCTCGTGATCGCGGCCTATGGCCTGTACGCGCGGCGGCCGGCAGTCGCCTAGACGGCGAGGGTGGCGAGCTCGCCGGCTCGCCGCCCGGCACGGCCATAGACCAGCTCGAACAGCGGGCCGGCCATCATCGTCGTGACGATCGCCATCAGCACCAGCATGGAAAACAGCGTGGGGCCGATGATCCCCTTCTGCAGGCCGATGTTGATGATGATCAGCTCCATCAGTCCGCGCGAGTTCATTAGCGCCCCGATGCCCAGCGCCGTGCGGTTGTCCTCCCCCGACAGCCGCGCCGCCAAATAGCAGGCGCCGCCCTTGGCCAGCACCGATGCCGCGAGGATGCCGAGCGCGATCAGCAGCAGCGACACCGAATTGACCGTGTCCAGCCGGGTATTCAGCCCCGAATAGGTGAAGAACATCGGGAGCAGCAGCACCACCGTCAGCGGCTCGATCTTGCGCTTGATCTCGTCGGCCACCAGCCCGCGCGGGATGACCACGCCCAGGATGAAGCCGCCGAAGATGGCGTGGATGCCGATCGCGTCCATCAGGAACGCCGATAGGCAGAACAGCATCAGCACGACGCCGAGCACCGTCATGCTCATCCCGCCCGCGCGCTCCACGGTCGTCGCCAGCGGCCGGAGCAGCCGCGGGCCCAGAACCAGCATGAACGTCGCATACAGAACGCCGCCACCGATCGCGATCACCGCCACGCCCGGCCCGCCGCCGAACGCCGCCAGCACGATCGCCAGCACGCACCACGAACAGACATCGTCGAACGCGCCCGCCGTGAGGGACAGCGTGCCCAACGCCGAATCCGCCAAGCCGCGCTCGTGGATGATGCGCGCGAGCATGGGAAAGGCCGTGAGTGCGATGCAGGCGCCCAGGAACAACGTTGCGTTCAGCTGGCTGATGCCGGCCGCGAACAGCCCCGGCACGCCGAGCAGCACCGGCGCGACCAGCACTGCGATGGCGAACGGCGCCGCGATGCCGGCCAGCGACACCATTGACGCGCTGCGCGCCTTCTGGCGGAACAGGTCGAGGCGGAGCGTCGTGCCGACCAGGAACATATACAGGCCGACGCCCAGCTGCGCGCCCGCGTACAGTACGTTTCGCGTCTCCGCCGGAAAAATCGCGCCCTGCAGCCCCGGCAGGATCAGGCCGAGCAGCGAGGGGCCGAGCACCACGCCCGCGATCATCTCGCCCACCACCT
>CAXTWJ010000280.1:3522-3957 GCA_964247925.1 uncultured Sphingomonas sp. | reverse complement strand
CGCGCTGCGCCTTGACGAGATGGGTAACGGGGAGACCGCCGCGGTGCGGCCCCACGAGCGGCCGCCCCGCCGCCGCGTCGTGCGCGCGACCCTGGCGCAGCGCGTCGGCGAGTTGGGCCGCGTCGCCGGTCCACCCCTCCAGCGCCAGCGTCGCGCGCGCGAACGGCCCGGGCGATTGGCCCGCGAGCCGCTCACCCAGCGCCGCCACCGTTTCGCGCCGCCCCGCGTCGATCGCCGCGCCATGCTCGGCCAGCTGCGTCTCCAGCGCCGACAGCCAGCCCGCGTCCGGCGGCCCGGGGTCGGCGAGCACGCGATTGCGCGCGCGCATCGCCGCCTCGTACCGCTGGGCGTGATGCGCGTGGCCCGGGTGGAGCGCCAGCGCCAGCCGGTCGAGAAAGCGCCGCCGCTCGAACACCCCGCGCACCAGGGTCTCCA
>CAXTWJ010000280.1:0-3512 GCA_964247925.1 uncultured Sphingomonas sp. | reverse complement strand
GGTCAGCCTTTCGGCGAGCACTGTCTTGGCGGCCGCCGCGCCCTGGAGGCGCAGCACGCGGCGCTCGGGCGCGGCGGCGAGCGTGCCGGTCGCGATCTCGACGTCGTCGGATACCGTCGCCGCGACCCCGAACCCGCCCGGTCCGTCGCGGCGCGCCATCTGCCCCAGCGGCGCGCGGCGCAGGCCGCGGCCCGGCGCGAGCAGCGACACCGCCTCCAGCACATTGGTCTTGCCCGCGCCGTTCTCGCCCGTCAGCACCACGAAGCCCGGCCCCGGCGCGAGCGTCAGCGCGAGGTGACTCCGGAAGTCGGTCAGGACCAGGCGCGAGAGCATCGCGCCCGTCCTAGCGTGTCGGCGCCTAGGCCGCGAGCTTGCGCGGCTCGGCCTGCGTCTTCTGCACCGAAAGATACGACGCCAGCTCCGGCCCCAGCTCCCGCTGCGCGCGCCGGTAGAGGACCGGCTCGGGGATGTGGAGCCGCCGGCGCGCCGCGTCGATCGGCTCGGCCAGCAGCGCCTCATAATCCTCGCCCGCCAGCCACCTGGCCTTGCGACCGTGGCGATAGCCCTCCCACACGGCGCGCGCGAACAGCGTGCCGCGCGTGACCCGCAGGCTCTTCAATGCCGCCGCGCCGCCAATGAACGCCCAGCCGAACCCGCCGAGCTGCGCGTAGGAAAAGGCGACCAGCGCCGCCTCGCCCAGGCTCTCGTCCGCCTTGTAGCCGGTCAGCACGTGCCAGATATCGTGAACGTCGCGCGTGCGGCGGCCGTACCAGGCATAGGGGTGGCGCAGATCCTCCTCCGCGTTGATCCGGCTCACCTCGACCAGCCCGTCGGCCGAATAGCCGGTGCTGTCGAGGAACGCGCGATAGGCCGCGCCCACCGTCCCCGGCGCGAAGCTCGCGATCCAGGCGCGGTCCGAGAACCGCGTGGCCAGCTCGACCTGCTCGCACGCCAGCCGCCCACCCTCGGTCGTCGCGATCATCCGGGCATAGCCCCTGGGTCCGCTGCCGACATTGAGCGCGCGCATGATACGGAACACCTGCGTGGTGTCGTCGCCATTGGCGAGCAGCTTGCGGATCGCGTCGAACGCGGTCCGCCAGTCGCGCCGTCCGGTGGTGCCGGGGAAGGGAGGGAGCTTGGCCATGGGAACCGTCCTTACTGACAGAGATGTCAATAAAGCCTTGTCCCTATCGGGTCAACCATCCGGGACGATGCGCTCCACCGCCAAGCCGATGCTCGCGGCGGCGTCGATCAGGTCGTGATCGAGACTGGCCATGGTGCAACCGTGCCGCTCGGCTATGGCCAGATGCAGCGCATCGCCCGCGCGCAGCCCCCGCCGGCCAGCATGAACCATGCGCGAACCGGCTGCGTCGAAGTGCGTCGCCGTGACCTGGAGATTGACGAAACTGTCTGCTACCAGCGAAACCACAGCGACGCTGGCTTTCTTCCACTCAGGCTCGTCGAGCAGTCCGTTACGTCGCTTCATCGCCAGCGCGCTGGCGATCTCGGTCGTCACCCAAGGACTTATCGCCAAGCGCGAGGGCGACCTGCGGCCGAACCAGTTCTCGGCAGCCTCACTGTACCGTTCACGCGCCACCAGCGCCACGATCAGGGAGGCGTCGCAATAGATCATTCAGTAGCGATCGAGTTTCCGCATCTCCACGACCGAACTGGTCGGGTCATGGGGAAGCGACTCGCGAAGTGCCCGGAGCGCGTCCAGATCGATCGGCTTGCGTGGTGCCTCGATCGGTACCAGCCTGATTACTGGCCGGCCCCGACGGCTGATCTGAACCTCCTCGCCCGCCTCAGCCCGGCCGATCAGTTCGCTCAGCCGGGCTTTCGCCTCGGCCAGATTAACCGCTTCCATCGTTCGCTCCTGACCAACAACCTGACCAAGCTAGGCTCGGCTTCGGTCAGGAGCAAGTCACACCCGCATCGGCATCAGCACGTACAGCGCGGCCGCCTTGTCGTTTTCGCGGATCAGCGTCGGCGCGGCGGCGTCGGCCAGGTGGACCTCGACCAGGTCGCCGTCGATCTGGCCCAGGATGTCGAGCAGATAGCGCGAGTTGAAGCCGATCTCGAAGCCCGTCGCCGCATATTCGCCGGGCACCTCCTCGGCGGCGGTGCCATTCTCCGGGCTGGTAACGGAGAGCGTGATCTTGTCGCGGTCCAGCGCCATCTTCACGGCGCGCGTCTTCTCGGTCGCGATGGTCGCGACGCGATCGACGCCCTCCTTGAAGCTGGCGGGATCGATCCGGAGAATCTTGTCGTTGCCGGTCGGGATGACGCGCGAATAGTCGGGAAAGGTGCCGTCGATCAGCTTGGAGGTCAGGATCGCCTGGCCCAGGTCGAAGCGGATCTTGCTGCCCGACAGCGACACGCCTACCGAGCCGTCGATCTCGTCCAGCAGCTTCCTGAGCTCGCCCACGCATTTGCGCGGCACGATGACGTCGGGCATCCCCGCCGCGCCCTCGGGCAGCGGCACCGTCACGCGCGCCAGCCGATGCCCATCGGTCGCCGCCGCCTTCAGCACCGGCTTGCCCGCGTCCTCGCTGGCGTGGAGGAAGATGCCGTTCAGATAATAGCGCGTCTCCTCCGTCGAGATGGCGAAGCGCGTCTTGTCGATGATCTGCTTCAGCGTCTCGGCCGGCAGCTCGAAGCGCGTCGGCAGCTCGCCCTCCGCGATGACGGGAAAGTCGTCGCGCGGCAGCGTGCCCAGCGAGAAGCGCGCGCGCCCCGCCACGATCGCCATCCGCCCCTCGGCGGCGGACAGCGACACTTGGCTGCCTTCGGGCAGCTTGCGCGCGATGTCGAACAGCGTGTGCGCGGACACGGTGATCGCGCCCGGCTGATCCACCGCGGCCGCGACCTGCTCGTTGATCTGCAGGTCGAGATCGGTCGCCATCAGCTTCAGCGCGCCCTCACCAGTGGCCTCCAGCAGCACGTTGGACAGGATGGGGATGGTGTTGCGCCGTTCCACCACCGACTGGACGTGGCTCAGACCCTTGAGCAGAGTCGCGCGTTCGATCGTCGCCTTCATCATCGTCCCCCGGTCCCGTGCGACTCCTTCGCCGGCGCACCCTGTCGCGGCGACCCTAATGGAAGCGAAAGGTCGGGGGCAAGCCGCTTGCGCGACCGCGGCCGTGGATCGGGCCGTGCCCCCCGTTGCATTTACGCCGCCCGCGCCCGAAAGCGGACGCGCATGGAGAGACAGGGTCGGGACTTCATCGCGCGCCACGGCGAAACGGTGTTCAACGCCGCGCGACGGCTGCAGGGCGACGCCGCCCACACGCCGCTGACCCGCGCCGGCTTCGCGCAGGCGGACGAGATGGGGCGGGCGCTGCGGGCGCTGCTGGGGCCCGGCGGGCGGGGGGGGGGGGGGGGGGGGCGGGGCGGCCCCGCGGCGGCCCCCCCCCCCCGCCCCCCCCCCGCGACCAGTCTCACCCCCGCCGCAGGTTCCACAGGTAGGGGTTCGGCCCCTGCAACACGCCCGACAGGTCGGCCCGGAACGC
>CAXTWJ010000279.1:3041-3969 GCA_964247925.1 uncultured Sphingomonas sp. | reverse complement strand
GGCGTGCGCGTCGCGCTGGAGAACACCGCGCCCGAGCTCGCCGCCGACATCGTCGATCAAGGCATCGTGCTGACCGGCGGCGGCGCCTTGCTGGAAGGGCTGGACGAGGTGCTGCGCGACGAGACGGGGCTGCCGGTGACGGTCGCGGAAGACCCGCTCACCTGCGTCGCGCTGGGCACCGGCCGCGCGCTGGAGGACCCGATGTTCCGCGGCGTGCTGATGAGCGGCTGATCCCCCACCCAGCCCCGGCGTGTCGTCGGGGTGCAGTCGTGAACGGCTGAATTGACGTGCTTGCCCCTCCGCCCCCATTGTCCTGCCCGCAAGCCCTGGCCGTCGCCGGGGCGGTGAGGTAGCGCGCATGGCGCCGGTGCGGGACCGCCGGACGGGATTTTCGCGACGGCGGCAATATGGGGTGTTCGTCGGCTATGTCCTGATGATCGCGGGCGCGGTCGTCGGCGCCGCGCTGCTCGCGCTGTCGCGGCTGGACCCGCCCGCCTTCGCGGCGCTCAGGATGGGCGCGGCCAGCCTGACCGCACCGGTGGCGGACGGGCTGGGCCGCGGCATCGACGCGGTGGCGGCCGTCCCCGAGACGGTCGGCACCTATCTCGCGATGCATGGCGAGAACGCCCGGCTGCGCGCGCAGCTCGCGCGGCAGGGCGCGCTGCTCGGCCGCGCGCGGGTGATCGCCTATGACAACCGCCGCCTCACCCGCCTGCTGCGATTGCGCGATCGCGCGGCGGAGCCGGTCGTCAGCGCGCGGCTGGTCAGCTCGACGGCCAGCTCCGGCCGCCGCTTCGCGCTGCTCGACGCGGGGCGCTGGCAGGGCGTGCAGCCGGGGATGCCGGTGCGGGGGCCCGACGGGCTCGTCGGCCGGGTGGTGGAGACCGGCAGCCCCAGGTACTCCGCCCCGCCGATGGTCACGGCCGCG
>CAXTWJ010000279.1:0-3031 GCA_964247925.1 uncultured Sphingomonas sp. | reverse complement strand
GGGTGACGCTGGCCGTCGTGCCCGGCTGCCACAGCGAGGACGCGCGGCTCGACGCGGGGCGGTGGCAGGCTGTCGAGCCGGGGATGCGGGGGCGCGGACCCGACGGGCTGGTCGGCCGCGTCGTGGAGACCGGGCCCGCGGTGGCGCGCGTGCTGCTCCTCACCGACGCGGAGAGCCTGGTGCCCGTGCGCCGCACGCGCGACGGCCTGCCCGCCATCGCGGCCGGACGGGGTGATGGCTCATTGGAGATCCGCTCGGTCACGACCAATGTGCGCTTCGGCCCCGGCGACCTGTTCGTCACCACGGGGACAGGCGGCATCTACGTCCCGGGCACGCCCGTCGCGCGCGTGATCGCCCCCGGGGTCGATAATGCCCCCGCCCGCCCGGTCGCGCAGCCCGACAGCCTAGATTTCGCGCTGGTCGAGCGTCAGTTCATGCCGGTGCCGGTGCCCGTGCCGACGCTCCCGCCGACTACAGCGCCGAAGCGCCCGGCCAGGCCGCATTCGTGAGCGACGCGCGCGCCCGCCCGCTGGCACCCCTGATGTCGCGTGGCCGCGCGCGCGCGCTGCCTTGGCTGACCGTGATCGCGGGGTCGGTCGCGACCGCGCTGGTGCCGGTGGTGGCGCCGGTGCCGCTGCTGCCGCCGGGCGGGCTGCTGATGCGGCGCGGCTGGCGGCTGCTGGTCCCGCATTCGCTCCGGCGCTGGGCGGCGGCACCACTGGGGTTCGTCGATGACCTGGTGTCGGGCCAGCCGCTCGGCTCGGCGGTGCTGCTGTGGAGCCTGGCGTTCCTGCTGATCGACCTGCTGGAGCAGCGGCTCGTGTTTCGCGACTTCTGGCAGGACTGGCTGATCGGCGCCGGCGCGCTGATCGGGTGCGTGCTGGGCGGGCGGCTCATCGCCGTGCCGCTCGGCGCCGCCGTCGATGCGCCGCTCGCGGGGCAGGCGCTCGCCACCGTGCTCCTTTTCCCGGCGGCGACGCGCCTGGTCGCGTGGATCGACGCCAAGCGGAATTACGCATGAAGCCGCCGGCTCGGATCGTCACGGAGGCGAGCCAGGCGTTCAGCTTCTCGCGCCGGGCCTGGCTGCTCGGCACCGCGCAGGGCGCCGTCGGCGGCCTGCTGGCGCTGCGCATGGGCTGGCTCGCGATCGCGGAGAACGAGCACTACAACCTGCTCGCCGAGAGCAATCGGGTGAACACCACGCTGGTGCCGCCCCGACGCGGCTGGATCGTCGATCGCCATGGCGTGCCCATCGCCAACAACCGTACCGACTTCCGCGTCGATATCATCCCCGAGCGGTTGGAGGATGCGGAGCGCGAGCTGCGCCTCCTCGCCAGCCTGCTCGCCCTGCCGCCCGAGGAGGTCGAGCGCGTGCGCCTGGACCTGAAGAACGCGGCCGGGTTCCAGCCGGTGCAGGTCGCGCAGAACATCGGCTGGGAGCGGTTCGCGGCCGTGTCGCTGCGCCAGCCCGAGCTGCCCGGCGTCGCGCCGTCGCGCGGTTTCTCGCGCAACTACCCCGCCGGCGCCGGGGTCGCGCATCTGACCGGCTACGTCGGCGCCGCCAACGCCGAACAATATAAGGCGACGCACGACCCGCTGATGGTCACGCCCGGGTTCAAGCTGGGCAAGGACGGGCTGGAAAAGACGCTGGAGCAGCGGTTGCGGGGCAAGCCGGGCGCCAAGCGCGTCGAGGTAACCGCCAAGGGCAAGCTGGTCGCCGAGCTGGCGACGCGCCCCGACGTGCCCGGCCACATGCAGCGGCTGACGATCGACGCGGGGCTGCAGGACTATGTCGCGCGGCGGCTGGGCACCAACAGCGGCTCGGCGGTGGTGCTGGACGTCGGGACCGGCGAGATGCTCGCCTGCGTGTCGATGCCCGCCTACGACCCCAACAGCTTCTCGTCGGGGATCAGCCACCTGGAATGGCAGATGCTGTCGGAGAACGACCATGTGCCGCTGATGAACAAGGTGACGCAGGGCCTGTATCCGCCCGGCTCGACCGTGAAGCCGATGAACGGGCTGGCGCTGCTCGCGGCCGGCGTCTCGCCCGAGGAGCACGTCACATGCACCGGTTCGATCCGGGTCGGGACGGGCATCTTCCACTGTCACCAGAAACGGGGCCATGGCGCGATGGACCTGCGCAACGCCATCGCGCAGAGCTGCGACGTGTATTTCTTCGAGATGGCGCGGCGGCTTGGCTATGACCGGCTGGCGCCGGCGCTCAGGATGCTGGGGCTGGGCGGCAAGTTCGACCTGCCCTTTTCGACGCAGCGGTTCGGCACGGTACCGGACGCCGCGTGGAAGCAGCGCAAGTACAAGGCGCGCTGGACCGTGGCGGACTCGGTCAATGCGTCCATCGGCCAGGGCTATGTGCTCGCCAACCCGCTGCAGCTCGCCGTGGCGGCGGCGCGGATCGCGTCGGGCCGGGCGCTCGAGCCGACGCTGCTGGCGGGCACCGCGCGGCCCGCGCCCGCCTTGCCGGTCAGCGCGGAGCACCTGCAGATCGTGCGCGAGGGGATGTGGAAGGTCGTGAACGGCGGCGGCACCGGCGGCGCCGCGCGCCTGACCATCCCCGGCGTCGAGATCGCCGCCAAGACCGGCACCGCGCAGGTGCGCCGCATCACCATGGCCGAGCGCCGCTCGGGCGTGCTGAAGAACGCCGCGCTGCCGTTCAAGATGCGCGACCATGCGTTGTTCATCTGCTTCGCGCCGGCAGACCGGCCACGCTACGCCGCTGGGATCGTGCTGGAACATGGCGGTCACACCGAGCGCAACCTGGACACGCCCGGCATCGGCCGCGACGTGATGACCTGGCTGCTCGACCGCGAGCGCGCGCTGGCGTCGCTCGCCGCGCTGGAGCCGACCTGGGGTGGCGCCATCGCGACCCGCATGGCGGCGGAGGCGGACGCCTATCGCGCGGCGCGGATGCCGCCCCCGGCCGCGCAGGCGACCAAGACCGACGCGGACGTGCCCTCCACCTCCCCCGCCGTCGAACAGGCGGCGTCGAGCGCCAGCAACACGCAGGAAAGCC
>CAXTWJ010000278.1:0-3974 GCA_964247925.1 uncultured Sphingomonas sp. | reverse complement strand
CGGTGGACGAGGGGATGTACATGCGCTTCAAGCAGCAGCTCGCCACCGCCCCCACCGATGGCCCGCTGGTCGTGTCGATCACCACGCTCGGTGGCGACCCGGAGATGGCGCGCGCGATGGCGGACGACATCCGCCTGATCCGCGCCTATACCGGGCAGGAGCCGCTGTTCCTGGGCAAGGTCGCGGTCTATTCGGCGGGTGCGACGTTCATGTCCGGCTTTCCGGCGGACAAGCGGTTCCTGACGCGCGGTTCGCGCCTCATGCTGCACGAGCGGCAGATGACCTCCACGCTGCAGCTGTCGGGGCCGCTCAACACACTGCGCTACACGCTGGAGGCCAAGCTGGCGGAGATCGCCGACTCGATCCGCATCCAGGACGAGGGCTTTCGCGCGCTGGTCGCGGGCAGCCGGGTCGGCTTCGACCAGCTCAAGGAGCGCGCCGCCTCCGCCTGGTACATCGAGGCGGAGAAGGCGCGCGACCTGGGGCTGGTGCTCGACGTGATCTGAGCGCGTTCAGCTCTTGCCGGTGACGGCGTTGACGTTGCCGACGGCGGTGTCGTCGTCGCCCGCCCCCTCGCCGGTGCCCGAATAATCCATCTTCGATTGCCCGCCATGGCCGAGGAAGCCGCCCTGGTCCTCGCCATGGCCGCTGAACGGGTTGGGGTAGGCGCCACCCGCGCTCTCGCCGCCCCCTGCCACCTTGCCGGGCGCGTTCTCCACGCCGTCTTCGCGTTCCGCCATCGCTGATCTCCTCGCTACACCAACGCACGGCGGATCGTTGCGCTCCCCGCGCGACTGCCCCACATGGTCGGGCAACACACCAGGGGTTATCATGGCCGATCCGTATCAGACCTTGGGGGTAGCCCGCGGGGCCACCGAGGCCGACATCAAGAAGGCGTATCGCAAGCTCGCCAAGGAACTGCATCCCGACCGCAACACGAACAACCCGAAGGCGGCGGAACGCTTCAGCCAGGTCACCAACGCGTACGACCTGCTCTCCGACAAGGACAAGCGCGCGCGCTTCGACCGGGGCGAGATCGACGGTGACGGCAATCCCGCCGCGCCGTTCGGCTATGGCGGCGGCGGTCAGCCGCGCCCCGGTGGCCCGGGCGGTGGCTTTCGCAGCCAGGGTTTCGAGTTCGGCGGTGGTGAAGCCGACATGGGCGACATCTTCGAGTGGATTTTTTTTTTATTTTTGGGCGTTGTCGGATTTTTTCAAGTATTGTGTCGTCGGCAGGCTCGGAAGGGCGCCAACATCGCCTATCGCCTGGCTGTGCCGTTCACCGACGCCGCGACGCTCGCCCCCCAGCGCGTCCAGCTGCCCGACGGCGCGATCGACATCAAGCTGCCGGTCGGCGCCGAGACGGGGACGCAGATGCGGCTTGCCGGCAAGGGCGAGCCCGGCCCGGGTGGCGCGGGCGACGCGATCGTCACGATCGAGGTGCAGGCACATCGCTTCTTCGTTCGCGACGGCGACGACATCCGCATCGACCTGCCAATCACGCTCAAGGAGGCCGTCGAGGGCGGTCAGGTCAAGGTGCCCACGGTCGATAAGCCGGTCATGCTGACGGTCCCCAAGGGTGCGTCCTCGGGCCGCGTGCTGCGGCTGAAGGGCAAGGGTTGGCCCAAGAAGGGCGGCTCTCGGGGCGATCAGCTGGTGACGCTGATGGTGCAGGTGCCCGCGAATGACCCCGCGCTGGAGCGGTTCGTCGCGGACTGGCGCGGCGCGGACGGGAACCCGCGCGCGGCGATGGGCGTCTAGCGACACGTGACCACCAGCGAGATCGCCCCAGGGCTGACACCGGAGGACCGGGCGCGGCAGTCGGGCCGGATCCGTCGCGAGCTGGGACATCTCCAGCCCAGCCAACAGGCGCTGGAAGTGGTCAAGCGCGCGGGGCTGGGCGTGTTCAACGACGGCTTCATCTACGCCGGCAACCTCGCCTATCTCGCGCTGCTGACGCTGTTCCCCTTCTTCATCGTCGCCGCCGCCGTGCTGTCCGTGTTCGGGCAGAGCGCGTCCGCGCAGGCGGCGGTGGTGTCTTTCCTGCACACCCTGCCCGAGGAAACGGCCGAGCTGCTGCGCAAGCCAATCGTGGACGTGATCAGCGCGCGGACGGGCGTGCTGCTGTGGATCGCCGGGCTGGTGTCGCTGTGGACCGTGTCGTCCTTCGTGGAGACCATCCGCGACATGTTCCGCCGCGCCTATGGCACGAAGACATCCGCCCCTTTCTGGCGCGCCCGGCTGACCTCGTCGGGCGCGATCATCGGGTCGGTGATCCTGACCATGATGTCGTTCCTGGTGCAGGGGCTGCTGACCGGCGCGGAGCATATCATCTACGGCCTGATCCCTGGGTCGGAGAGGGTGGTCGGCTGGATCGGCATCGCCCGGCTGATCCCGGGCGTCGTGCTGTTCGGGGCGTTGTACCTTCTGTTCTACCTCTGCACGCCCTCCAAATATCGCCGCACCTCCAGCCTCAAATGGCCGGGCGCCATGTTTACCGCGCTGTGGTGGGTGTCGATCACCGCCGGGCTGCCCGCGATCCTCTCGCTGCTCGGCGGCTATGGCGCGACCTATGGCAGCTTGGCGGGCGTGGTCATCATGCTGACCTTCTTCTGGCTGGTCGGCCTGGGCTTCGTGTTCGGCGCACACCTGAACGCCGCACTGGCGGAACCGCGCGAAGCGGCGCTAGAAGGAGGTGACGCGGCACAGGCCGCGGATGACAGGGCGGCAGAGGCTAGCGCGACGTGAATGGATTGATGGCGGGCAAGCGTGGGCTGATCATGGGCCTCGCCAACGACAAGAGCCTGGCCTGGGGCATCGCCAAGAAGCTGAGCGAGGCGGGGGCCGAACTGGCCTTCTCCTACCAGGGCGAGGTCATGGAGAAGCGCGTGCGCCCGCTCGCCGAGCAGCTGGGTGTCGCGCGGCTGTTCGAGTGCGACGTCGCCGATATGGCCGCGCTCGACCGCACGTTCGCGGCGCTTGGCGAGGAATGGCCAGAGATCGACTTCCTCGTCCACGCGATCGGCTTTTCCGACAAGAACGAGCTGCGCGGCCGCTACGTCGATACCAGCCTCGACAACTTTCTCCAGACGATGAACATCTCCGTCTATTCGTTCGTGGCGGTGGCGAAGCGCGCGGCGGCGATGATGAAGCCGGGGGGCGCGCTCCTGACGCTCAGCTATTACGGCGCGGAGAAGGTGATCCCGCATTACAACGTCATGGGCGTCGCCAAGGCGGCGCTGGAGACCAGCGTCCAGTATCTTGCCGTCGATCTGGGCCGAGACGGCGTGCGCGTGAACGCGGTATCGGCCGGCCCGATCAAGACGCTGGCGGCGAGCGGCATCGGCGACTTCCGCCTGATCCTGAAATGGAATGAGCTCAATTCACCCTTGAAGCGCAATGTCACGATCGATGATGTCGGCGGCGCCGGCCTGTACCTCTTGAGCGACCTGGCGAGCGGCGTGACGGGCGAGGTCCACCACGTCGATGCGGGCTACAACGTGATCGGCATGAAGGCGGAGGACGCCCCCGACATCGCGCTGGTGTGACTTGACCCCTCTCCCCTCGGGGGAGAGGGAGGGGCCCGCGCCGCAGGCGTGGGAGGGTGAGGGTGTGGGAACGAGCAGATATCAGGTGCGCGACGGCTCGATCGAGCGGGCCCGTCGCCTCCGTCGCGAGGCAACGCCCGCCGAGCTCAGGCTGTGGTCTGCCTTGCGCGGCAGGCGTCTGAATGGCTGGAAGTTCCGCAAGCAGCAGCGTTTCGGTTTCTACACGGCGGACTTCTGCTGTCACGAAGCGAAGCTGCTGATCGAAGTGGACGGGGACACTCACGCGCATAGCGTCGCGGCGGACGCGCAACGCACGATGTTTCTGAATGGCCAGGGCTACAGGGTCGTCCGGTTCGGAAACGCGGACGTGATGACAAATCTTGACGGCGTCTTCGCCACGCTCACCGTCCTGCTCGGACCCTCACC
>CAXTWJ010000277.1:0-3980 GCA_964247925.1 uncultured Sphingomonas sp. | reverse complement strand
CGCCGACATTCCGCGCTGTCCTACAATCGCCCGATCTGTCACGGCCATGTCCGGCTGACCGCCTCGCTCTTTGACCTGTACGATTCGTCCGCTGCCCGAGCGCGTCCGAACAGCGAGTGCCTCCCTGCCGGGAAGGCGAGCCAGTGTGACCTTAGTGTGACCTTGCGCCTGACGGCCGCACGAATGTCCAAGCCTTCGAACAGCTTACGTGACGGGTCGCTCAGGCCAGCGCCGCCAGCTTCTCTTCCGCCTGCCGGTCCAGCTCGGCGCGCGATTTCTTCTCCGCCGCCGTCTTCAGCTGCCCGCAGGCCGCGTCGATATCGCGGCCGCGCGGCGTGCGGACGGGGGCGGAGATGCCGGCTTCGAAGATGATGTTGGAGAACGCGCGCACGCGCTCGGGCGTTGAACAATCATACGGCGCGCCGGGCCAGGGATTGAAGGGGATCAGGTTCACCTTGGCCGGCAGGCGATACTGCCGGATTAGCCGCACCAGCTCGCGCGCGTCGTCGTCCGAGTCGTTCTTGCCCGCCAGCATGACATACTCGAAGGTGATCCGCCGCGCGTTGTTGGCACCGGGATAATCGGCGCACGCCTGCAGCAGCGCGTCGATGCCGTATTTGCGGTTCAACGGCACGATCTCGTCGCGCACGTCCTTGGTCACCGCGTGGAGCGAAACGGCCAGGTTGACGCCGATCTCCTCGCCCGCGCGCGCCATCATCGGCACCACGCCCGACGTGGACAGGGTGATGCGGCGCTTCGACAGGGCCAGCCCGTCGCCGTCCATCACCAGCCGCAGCGCGTCGCGCACATTGTCGAAATTGTAGAGCGGCTCGCCCATGCCCATCATCACGATGTTGGTGAGCATCCGCCCCTCGGGCTGCGAGGGCCACTCGCCCAAGGCGTCGCGCGCGAGCATCACCTGCCCGACGATCTCGCCCGCGGTCAGATTGCGGACCAGCCGCATCGTGCCGGTGTGGCAGAAGCGGCAGTTGAGCGTGCAGCCGACCTGGCTTGATACGCAGAGCGTGCCCCGATCCGCGTCGGGGATGAACACCATCTCGTAATCATGCGCGTCGGGCGAGCGGAGCAGCCATTTGCGCGTGCCGTCGGTCGAGACCTGAGCCTCGACCACCTCCGGCCGGCCGATGGCGAACCGCTCGGTCAGCCACGGGTGCTGCGCCTTGGCGATGTCGGTCATCCGCGCGAACTCGGTCGCGCCGCGATTGTAGAGCCAGTGCCAGATCTGCTTCGCGCGCAGCTTCGCCTGGCGGAGCTCCATGCCCGCGTCGAGCAGCGCCTGGCGGAGCTGGTCCTTGCCCAGCCCGATCAGATCGACGCGGCCGTCGGGGCGCAGCGTCGGCGCGCGCGGCACGGGCACGGGATCGATCTGCCCGGGGATGGGCATCAGGTTCAGGGCTTCGGGCATGGGCGCGCACATAGGCCAGATCACGCCGGATTGCCACGGGGTCGCCGCCACGCCGTCGGACGGGCCGGCTACGCCGCCCCGCTGCCCGCCGTGGCGAGTCCTGTCCGTGCTTACGCACGGTCAGGCCGCCCGCGCCGGAAGCCGAGCAGCACGTTGCCTTCGGTGCTGAGGTAGTTGCGCCGGTAATCGAAACGCGGCGTATCGGCGAAGATCAGGTAATAATACTTCATCTGCTCCGACCACCAATAGCCGGGGCAGTGGTCCGCCTGGCGCTTGGTCGTGACGTCCGCCAGGTCGGCATAACCGTGCGCCGCCCGGTTCCATCGCTTCATCGCCCGGAAGTGATCGGCGGCGAGATGGCGCCAGCGTTCGTCGCGGTCGAGCAGCCACAGGTTGAACGCGGCGTCGGCGAGCTCGGGGCGGAGCGCGTTGCCGAGCTGCGTCGGCGCCGTCGAGAGATAATCATACTCCTCCGGCAGCACGCCGAAGCGCGTCTGCACGCTCGCCCAGCTCTCGGTGTAGGCCTTGCCTTCCCTGGCGCGGCCGCCCTGCGCGAGCAGGCCGCCATAGAAGGAGGCGAGCTCGTCCTGGCGCGCGTTGACGGGCACGCCGGTCCGATAATCCACGTCGGTGAACCACAGCCGTCCGTCGCGCCAGTCCTGCTGGTGCCGCAGGATCGCGGCGGTGCAGATGTCGTACATCCGCTTGCAGTCGGCATCGCCGAGCAACTGCCACGCGTCCCACAGATATTCGTAATAGCTGTCGCCATAGGAGCCGACGGTGGCGCGCCGGTCGAGCCATTGCCCGGTGACGACGTCGATCCTGACCGGCAGCAGGTCCAGCTTCGAGCGCCGCTCGAACAGCGCCACCACCGCGCGCTTCGCCGCGTCGTGGTAGCGGGGATCGCCGGTCAGCCGGGATAGCGTACCCCATTCGGTCAGGAACGTGCCCGCGCCCGCCGGGCTGTTGGCGCGTGCGCCGGGCTTGCCGGTGCGCAGGTTGATCGTGCCGTACGGGATGCCGGTCGGCGTGTCGAAGGCCGGCAGCAGCCGGTCCGCGAGGTCGCGCGCGGACGCCAGCAGCACCGGATCGCCGCTGGCGTGATGCGCCGAGAGCAGGCCACCGACCAGGCGGATGTTCGTCTCGAACACCGACACCTCGCCGTCGATGTCCCAGTCGGCATGGGCTTTCACCCAGGCGATGCCGTCGGCAAACTGCCGGTCGAGACCCGTCACCCACAAGGTGTCGAGCGCCTCGATCAGCGTCAGCCCGACATGGCGGCCCTTGACCGTGAACGAGGAGGCGCCGCCCGAGATTGGCAGGAGCTCATCCTTGCCCCAGGCATGGCGGCGATATTGGTCCCAGGCCCACGCCATCTCCGCCCGCACCTCGTCCGCGAGCGCCCGCCACTCTCGTTTCGCCGCGCGCGCGGGTGCGACCGCCAGCAGCGCCGCCCCGATCACCTGGCGCCGATCAACCCGCATCCCTCGCCTCCCGCGGCACCCGCCGCCGCGCCCGGCGTTGGGCCTGTTCACCATTGGGAGCCTGCCATGACCGACGCCGTCCAGACCCGTCAACGCGAGATCGCCGCCGAACACCTGCTGTTCAAGACGATCGAGTGGGTGGAGGCGAAGCACCCCGGGCTGCTCGAGTATATCGAGGGGAGCCTCGATCATCTGGGCGATCCCGCCGCGGACGAGACCAAGGACGACGAGGCCGTGCGCGCGATCGCGCGCAAGATGCTCACCGGCGCGCGGCGGCAGGGCCTGTCGAACGATTGAGGCAGCCGAGCGCCGCCGCGTCGATCGCGGTGGCGGCGCCGGCCAGCGCATAGGTGTCCGCGAAAGGCCGTCCGCCCACGCCGACCGCCTCCACGCTCATCGAGCGTCCGCCGCGCATCGCGGCGACGATCGCGCGGTCGGACGGCGCGTCGGTGGCCCAGGCCTCCCCCCCGCTGGCGACGAGGGTGAACCGGCGCTCGCCCACCGTCAGCACGACGGCGGCCGACCGGTCGCGTTCCCGGCTCAGCCGCGCATAGAAGGAGGAGCGCAGGCCACGGCCCGGCCAGGTCGCGACGCTGGCGAAACCGCCCCGATGCGCCGCCACCACCGGCCGTGCGATCGCGAAACAGCGCGCCGGGGCGGAATCGCGGAACACGCCCCAGCCCCCGTACACGCCCACCGTGTCGCGCGCCGCCGCCGGTGCCACCAGCAGAAGGAGGGCGAGCGCCATCCTCACGCCGGCGCGTGCCCGGTGCCGCGATGCGCGACGCTCTCCCGCCCGCGCTCGACCAGCACCACCGACCCCTGCGGTAGGCCGGATGCGATCGGAACGCCGGCGTCGGGATCCACGGGCGCCCCCGTCATCCCCCCGCGCAGCACGCGGCTGCTGATGCCGTGGGAGATGACGACGCGGTCGCCCCCGTCGTCAGCGGTGTCGTCGAGCCAACCGCCGACCCGGGTCGCGATCGCCGGATAGCCCTCACCGTCGGGGGGCGGGGGGGGCCGGGCCGCGCGCGGCCGCGCCGCGGCGCCCCCCCCCCCCCCCCCCCCCG
>CAXTWJ010000276.1:3756-3992 GCA_964247925.1 uncultured Sphingomonas sp. | reverse complement strand
CGCGAGCCGGCCCGGCGGCACGCCGCGCTGCGGGCTGCGGCGCGGCGGGCGAGACATCGTGCAGCAGCAGGCGCAAGGCCGCGAGACCCAGCGTCGCGATCGTCGCGACCGCCAGCAGCAGCGTCCATCGCCGACCGGGCCCGCCCAGGGCGGCGGGGGGGGGGGGGCCCCCCCCCCCCCCCCCCCCACCCCCCCCCCCAACAAAACCGCCGCGGGGGCCGCCGCCGGGGGGGGGG
>CAXTWJ010000276.1:1110-3746 GCA_964247925.1 uncultured Sphingomonas sp. | reverse complement strand
CGCGACGAGAAGCTGCGCCCCATGTCGGGCACATAGACACGCCCGCGCCAGCTGCCCCGACCGATCGGGCGATAGTCCTGCAGCAGCTGCGTGCCGAGCAGCCGCGCCACCCCCGCGTCGCGCGCGTCGGCGAGCGCGGTCGGCGCCGCCCACACGATCGCGCCGCACAGCCGTCCGAGATCCTGGGCCCCCCGGTCACAGGGTCCCGTGCGCACGGCCAGCGTTTTCTTTGGGTTGCGCCACGTGCCCAGCCCGGGCGGCGGGGCCGTATTGGCCGTGGCGATGCTGGCCAGCGCGAGCAGGCCGGCGACGAAGGGGGAGGGCATGGTGTGTCAGTCCCGGTGAAAGGAAGGAGCCACGCGGGCGACCGCGGCCAGCACATGGCCGGCGAGCGTCGCCGCGTCGTGATGGAGGGGATGGCCGCCCGGCATGGGGATTACCGTCGCGCCCGGTAGTCGTAGCCCCGGGCAGGCGCTGTCCCGCTCCTCGACCCCATAGATGCACGTCACCGGCGCCCAGGTGATCGCCCGGAGCGTCGCGCGACCGTCCGCGTCGGGCGTGCCGTGATATTCGAGCCCGGTCGGGTCGGCGCGGAAGAAAACGTCGCCGCCCGGCACGATCAGGATCACCGCCGCGACCCGCGCGCGCAGGTCGGCGGGGAGCGCCCCCAGCCCCGTCCCCAGCACGTCGGCGCCATAGGACTGGCCGATCAGCACCAGCCGGTCGCTGCCGGCCCGGGCCGCCGCGTCGCGCACCACGCCCGCGATGATCGCGTCGGTCTCCGCCCGGGTGCGGTGCGCGCGGAACAGGGTGGAGGAGCTGACCCCGATGACCGGAACGCCGTGCGCCGCCAGCGCCTGCGAGGTCGCCTGACCCATGCCGTGCCGCAGGCCCATGTCACCGGAGAAGTACACCGCGCTCACGTTGCGTCGCGGCCCGCGCGCGGCGAACCACCAGTGCGGGTCACGGTCCAGGAACCCGCCGGCGGCGAACAGGATGCCGAGCGCGACCGCCACGACCAGCACCGCCAAGGTCACCCTTCTCCCGACCCGTCCCATGCCCGCCCGCCTAGCGCGGGCCGTGTGTCACCAGCTTGGCGATCCGATGACGTGCTCGTCATGCTTGACCTGGTGGCGTGCCGCAGTGCACGGGTCAGCCCCCCGGCTTGGTCGGAGCGCTCATGTACATCGACTATGCCGACATTACGGGGCGCATAGCGGAGCAACCGCTCTGGTGGTTGGACGGGGTACCCCGCTACTGCCGGTTCGCTCCGCACGAGGTCGGCGTCTACGCGCGGGAAGCGGCGCTGGTCGTGGTCGAGGGGCAGCTGCCCGAGGCGGAGTTCACGATCGGGCTGTTCTCCTCCTCCTCACTCTTCAGGTTCGGCCTGCGGGCGGCGCTGCTCGCGCACGGTTATGTCGACGTCGGCGATCCACCCAACTACCGCGACCGTTCCGATCCGTCCGCGACCGCCCATGTCGTGCGCGTGCTCGAGTACTGGCGCAGGGACGGAACAGCCTGGCGTCGCGACGGTGACTACGAGTTCAGCAGCGATGAGTGGATCCAGCCCGGCTATCTGAGGCTGGCCGTCGCGGAAGCGGGTGACGCGTGGCAGGCGGCGATCGAACGCGCGGACGCACGCGCCATTCGCGCCATCCTTTCCGACCTGGGTTGTCCCGACAGCGACGCAGTCGCGCTGCTGGCGATCGGCGAATCATCGCTGGGGCGGGCAAACCGCGACATCAATGCGGCGTGGGATGCTCTTGGCCAACCCTGACGTGCAGCGTCGGGCCTTTCGCCAGCAACGGCATTGACCTGACCGCGCGCCGCAGCGCAGCATCGCGCATGGCCAGCCTTCCCCCGATCGCGAACAACCCCGACATTCGCCTGCTGGGCGCGCTCGTCGGCGACGTGATCCGCGGCTATGGCGGCGAGGCGTTGTACGAGCACGTCGAGCGCATCCGGCGCGCCGCGGTGGAGCGCGCTCGGACCGGCAGCGCGGAGCAGATCGAGCTGGGCGAGCTGTCGCTGGACGACAGTCTCGACGTCGTGCGCGGGTTCATGCTCTTTTCCATGCTCGCCAACCTGGCCGAGGATCGGCAGGGGGTGGCCGCCGAGGAGGGCGCGGACCTCGCCGCCGCGCTGGCCCGGCTGCGGGCCGACGGGGTCGATCCCGCGCTGATCCGCGACACGCTGGCGCACGCGCTGGTCGCGCCCGTCCTCACCGCGCATCCGACGGAGGTCCGGCGCAAGAGCATCATCGACCACCGCAACCATATCGCCGCGCTGATGAGCCTGCGCGACGCGGGCGCGACCGAGACGGCGAACGGCGACGCCATCGAGGACGCGATCCGGCGGCAGGTCGCGCTGCTGTGGCAGACGCGCGCGATCCGGCGCGAGCGGCTGTACGTCACCGACGAGGTCGAGACCGCGCTGTCCTACCTGCGCGACGTGTTCCTGCCCGCGCTCCCCGCCTTGTACGCGCGCTGGGACCGGGCGCTGGGCGAGCGGGTCCCGTCCTTCCTTCGGCCGGGCAGCTGGATCGGCGGCGACCGCGACGGCAATCCGTTCGTCACCGCCGAGTCGCTCCGCACCGCGCTCTCGCGTGCGTCGGAGGCGGTGCTGAGCTATTACCT
>CAXTWJ010000276.1:0-1100 GCA_964247925.1 uncultured Sphingomonas sp. | reverse complement strand
GCCGGGGAGCGGTTATTATTTGGCCGGCGGCCCCGCGCGCGGCGCCGAGCTGTCGAGCGCGAGGGGGCAGGCGCCGATCGACCCGGGCGTGGCGGCGCTGGCGGACGCGAGCGGCGACGCCGCGCCCAGCCGGCGCGACGAGCCGTACCGCCGTGCGCTGTCGGGGATCTTCGCCCGCCTCGCCGCGACGCATCGCCGGCTCACCGGCCGCGATCCGGCGCGACCCGGCGCGCTGAAGGGCGAGCCCTATGCCGACCCGCAGGCGTTCCGCGCCGACCTGGTCACGATCGCGCGCGGGCTGGCGGTGGGCGGGGGCGGCGCCTTGGCCAGCGGTGGCGCGCTCGGGCGGCTGATCCGTGGCGTCGACCTGTTCGGCTTCCACCTCGCCACGCTCGACCTCCGCCAGAACTCGGCCGTCCACGAGCGCGTCGTCGCCGAGCTGCTGCGGGTCGCGGGGGTGGAGGACGATTATCTGGCGCTCGACGAGGAGGCCCGTGTCCAGCTGCTCGGCCGCGAGCTGGCGAGCCCGCGTCCGCTGGTCAGCCGCCACGTGGCGTATTCCGAGGAGACGACGGGCGAACTCGCCATCGTCGAGACGGCCGCGGACGCGCACCGCCGCTACGGCCCGGCCGCGATCCAGCAATACATCGTGTCCATGGCCCGGTCGGTCAGCGACCTGCTCGAGGTCAACCTGCTGCTCAAGGAAGCCGGCCTGTACCGGGCGGATGCGGTCGCCATCATGGCCGTGCCGCTGTTCGAGACGATCGAGGATCTGGAGGCCGCGCCCGCCATCATGCGCGCTTGGTTCGCCCGGCCAGAGATCGCCGCCAGCGCGCGGTCGCGGGGTCATCAGGAGGTGATGATCGGCTATTCCGATTCGAACAAGGACGGCGGCTATCTCACCTCCACCTGGAGCCTGGCCCAGGCGTCCGCCGCGTTGGCGCCCGTCTTCGCCGACGCGGGCGTGCGGCTGCAGCTGTTCCACGGCCGCGGCGGCGCGGTGGGGCGCGGCGGCGGCTCCGCCTTCGCCGCGATCCGCGCGCAGCCGCCGGGCACGGTCGCGGGCCGCATCCGCATCACCGAGCAGGGGGAGGTGATCT
>CAXTWJ010000275.1:0-3993 GCA_964247925.1 uncultured Sphingomonas sp. | reverse complement strand
GGCACGTGCCGCGCGATCCGCGCCGCCGCGCGTTCGGTCTCGGCGAGGGCGGGCGCGACGACGAGCCCGGTGGTGACAAGCACCCCGGCCGCCAGCGCAGCGATCACACCCTTGCCAGACACGTCAGACAAACTCCCGTGCGGAGACTCACGCCCCGATCACGCCACCCGCGATAACATGGCATATGGCCACCCGCTCCCCCCATCCCAACGGCCCGTGCCGAATAAGCTGAACTGTTGCAGAATCCGCACAGGTCGGCGGGTCCGCCGCCAACTTGCGACGGCGCCGCGCCGGCTGTAGAGCCTGGAGCGCCTTTATCCAGGAAACCCCGCCGATGTTCCGCCCGTTGCGCACCGCGTCCGTCGCCGCCGCTCTCGCCCTGCTTGCTGCGTGCAGTCATGGCGGCGACCGGCCCAAGGCGGACCTCGCCGCGTCCAAGGTCACCACCATCGGCGTCAACGCCTATCTGTGGCGCGCCAGCCTCGACACGCTGTCGTTCATGCCGCTGGTGCAGACGGACTCGAACGGCGGCGTCATCGTCACCGACTGGTACGTCAACCCGCAGGTGCCGGGCGAGCGGATGAAGGTCACCGTCTCCATCCTCGACCAGGACCTGCGTGCCGACGCCGTGCGCGTCGCCGCGCTGCGTCAGGTCAACCAGGGCGGCCAATGGGTCGCCGCCCCCGTCCAGGCCGCGACCACGCAGAAGCTGGAGGACATCATCCTCACCCGCGCCCGCGACCTGCGCCGCGCGGCCGTGTCCGGGTAAGCCGTGACTCAGCCCGCGCGCTTCAACGCGCTCAAGGCGGACGCGCACTGGCAGGGCGTCTGGGACGAGCAGCGGACCTTCGCCGCCGACGACCACTCGCCCAAACCGCGCAGCTATGTGCTGGAGATGTTCCCCTATCCCTCGGGGCACATCCACATGGGCCATGTCCGCAACTACACGATGGGCGACGTGCTCGCGCGCTATCGGCGAATGACGGGGCATGAAGTGCTGCACCCGATGGGCTGGGACGCCTTCGGGATGCCGGCCGAGAACGCCGCGATGGAAAAGGGCGTCCACCCCGGCGCCTGGACCCGCGCCAACATCGCGACCATGAAGGCGCAGCTGAAGCGGCTGGGCTTCGCGCTCGACTGGTCCCGCGAGCTCGCGACCTGCGAGCCCGACTATTACGGGCACGAGCAGGCGCTGTTCCTCGACTTCTATCGCGCCGGACTGGTTTATCGCAAGGAAAGCGCGGTCAATTGGGACCCGGTCGATCGGACCGTGCTCGCCAACGAGCAGGTGATCGACGGCCGCGGCTGGCGCTCGGGCGCCCCCGTCGAGAAGCGCAAGCTGTCGCAATGGTTCCTGAAGATCACCGCCTTCGCCGACGAACTGCTCGCCGGACTGGGCGAGCTCAAGCACTGGCCCGACAAGGTCCGGCTGATGCAGGAGAACTGGATCGGTAGGAGCGAGGGGCTGACCTTCCGCTGGTCGCTGTCGAACGGTGATCAGGTCGAGGTCTTCACCACCCGCCCCGATACCATCTTCGGGGCCAGTTTCGTCGCGGTCGCGGCCGACCACCCGATCGCGCAGAGCCTCGCCGCCGAGCGGCCCGAGGTGGCCGCGTTCATCGAACGCTGCAAGCAGGGCGGCACCACCGCGGCCGAGCTCGACACGGCGGAGAAGCTGGGCTTCGACACCGGCCTCGCCGCACGCCATCCGCTCGACGCGCGCTGGCGGCTGCCCGTGTACATCGCCAATTTCGTGCTCATGGAATACGGCACCGGCGCCGTGTTCGGGGTTCCCGCGCACGACCAGCGCGACCTCGACTTCGCGCGCAAATACGACCTGCCCGTCAAGCGCGTCGTGTCCGACGGCGCCGACGACGCGCCCGTGTTCGTCGGCGACACCGCCTATACCGGCCCCGGCACGATCGTGAACTCGCACTTCCTTGACGGCATGGACATCGCCGACGCCAAGCGCGCCGTCATCGCGCGCGCGGAGGCCGAGGGCTGGGGCAAGGGCTCCACCGTGTTCCGCCTGCGCGACTGGGGCGTATCGCGCCAGCGCTACTGGGGCACGCCCATCCCGGTCATCCACTGCGCGACCTGCGGCGTCGTGCCGGTGCCCCCCGACCAGCTTCCCGTCGTGCTGCCCGAGGACATCGACTTCGCGACACCCGGCAACCCGCTCGACAGCCACCCGACGTGGAAGCACGTCCCCTGCCCCTCCTGCGGCGGCGCGGCGGTGCGCGAGACGGACACGCTCGACACCTTCGCGGACTCGTCCTGGTACTTCGTCCGCTTCGCCAGCCAGCCGAGGGACAAGCCGTTCGACCGCGCGACCGCCGAGCGGTGGCTGCCGGTGGGCCAGTATATCGGCGGCGTCGAGCACGCGATCCTGCATCTGCTCTACGCCCGCTTCTGGACCCGCGCACTCCAGCATCTGGGTCAGCTCGACATCGCCGAGCCCTTTGCCGGCCTGTTCACGCAGGGCATGGTGACGCACGCCACCTTTCGCAGCAGCGATGGCCGATGGCTCAACCCCGACGAGGTCGAGAACGGCACGGAGCGCGCCACCGGCGATCCCGTGACGGTCGGCCGCGTCGAGAAGATGTCGAAGTCCAAGAAGAACACCGTCGATCCCGGCCCGATCGTCGATCGGTTCGGCGCGGACGCGGTGCGCTGGTTCATGCTGTCGGACAGCCCTCCCGAGCGCGATCTCGAATGGTCGGAGAACGGTATCGAGGGCGCGTGGCGCTTCGTGCAGCGGCTGTGGCGCCTGATCGACTCGGCCGACGACGCGTCCGGCACCGACGTCGCGCTGGACCGCAAGCTCCACGCCACGATCGCCGGCGTCGGCGCCGACATCGAGGCGCTGGCCTTCAACAAGGCGGTCGCCAAGGTCTATGAGCTGACCAGCGCGATCGAGAAGGCGCCCCCGTCCGCGTCCCGGACCACGGCCGTCCGCAGCGCGATATTGCTCGTTGCCCCCATGACGCCACATCTGGCCGAGGAGGCCTGGGCCGCCGCCGGCAACGCGGGCCTCGTCGCCGACGCCGCCTGGCCCACCGTCGATCCGGCGCTGCTCGTCGCGGACGAGGTGACGGTCGCCATTCAGGTCAACGGCAAGCTCCGCGACACGCTCACCCTCCCCAGGGGGCTCGCGCGCGAGGATGCCGAGGCGGCCGCGCTCGCGTCGGAGAAGGTCGTGTCCTTCCTCGCCGGCGCGACCCCGCGCAAGGTGATCGTCGTGCCCGACCGCCTCGTGAACCTCGTCGCATGAAACGCCTCCTGCTCCTGGCCGCGCTGCTGTTGCCCGGCTGCGGCCTCCACCCGCTCTACGCCGGCGGCGGCTCGGGCGCGGTCGCGTCCGCGCTGTCGGGCGTCGAGGTGGCGCCGATCGAGGGCAAGTCGGGCTGGCTTGTCACCAATGCGCTGCGCGACCGCCTCGCCGCCACCGGCACGCCGCGCTACCGGCTCGAGATCAAGCTGGATGATCAGATCGCCGGCCTCGGTCTGCGCCGCGACGACTCCGTCTCGCGCGAGCGCCGGACGCTGCGCGCGCGCTATCAGCTCGTCGACGCCGCCAGCGGCGCGGTGGTGGTCGACGCCACCGCCGGCTCGGACGCGGGCATCGACGTGGTCCGCTCCGAATACGCGACCATCGCCGCCGAGAACACCGCGCAGGAACGCCTCGCCGTGATCGTCGCCGACCAGATCGTCGCCCGCGTCGCGCTCTACGCGCGCCGCTCGGCCCCCGCGACCGCCGCCCCGGGCGCGCGGACGGCTCCCTCGTCGAGGGCCGGACGCTGGCCGAGCGCGCGGGCAAGCTCGGCATGGAGGCCGCCGTGCTCGAGGACACGGTCGCCGCGCTCCCGGTCGCCGCATAGCATGATCCGATGCGTACCCCCATGACCGAACTGTTGGGCATCGAGCACCCGATCGTCGGCTTCAGCCGGTCGCCCGGGGTCGTCGCGGCGGTCACGAACGCCGGTGGGTTCG
>CAXTWJ010000274.1:0-4009 GCA_964247925.1 uncultured Sphingomonas sp. | reverse complement strand
GGCCCGTGCGGCGGCGCGTCGTGGTCTGCCGCACGCGTTGTCCCGACATCGCGACGGGGGTCGGGGCGGCGCTGGGCGCGGAGCTGGTCGGCATGGGATCGGCCGGGGCGAAGGCGATGGCGGTGCTGGACGGGCGCGCCGACGTCTATATGCACGACGGCGGACAGTATCAGTGGGACAATTGCGCGCCCGCCGCGGTGGCGCTGGCAGCCGGGCTGCACGCGTCGCGGATCGATGGTGCGCCCTTGCGCTACAATGGCGCGGAAGCGCTGCTGCCCGACCTGCTGATCTGCCGGCCGGAGCTGGCCGCCACCGTGCTGGCTGCGGTCGCGCGGGAGCGGAGCTGAGCTATTCCGCCGCGACCGCCTCCGGCGTCCGTCCCAGTTCCTCCGCGAACCAGGCGCAGGTCTTGGCCAGCCCTTCCGCCAGCGGCACGCGCGGCTCCCAGCCGAGCAGCGTCCGCGCGCGGTCGATGTCCGGGCGACGGCGGCGCGGGTCGTCCTGGGGCAGCGGACGATAGGCCACGCGCTCGCGCACGCCGGTCAGCGCGCGGACTCGATCGGCCAGCTCCTTGACCGTCAGCTCCACCGGGTTGCCAAGATTGACCGGCTGCAGCCCGTCAAAGTCGGTTTCCATCAGCGCGCGCAAGCCCGCGACCATGTCGGCGACATAGCAGAACGACCGCGTCTGCGTGCCGTCGCCATACAGCGTGACCTCCTGCCCGCTCAGCGCCTGGCAGATCAGGTTGGACACCACGCGCCCATCGTCGGGGTGCATCTGCGGGCCATAGGTGTTGAAGATGCGCGCGACCCGCACCTCCGCCCGGCCGGCGCGGGCATAGTCGAACGTCAGCGCCTCGGCCGCGCGCTTGCCCTCGTCATAGCAGGCGCGCGGGCCGGTGCAGTTGACCGCGCCGCGATAGTCCTCGCGCTGCGGATGCACCTCCGGATCGCCATAGACCTCGCTGGTGGAGGTGAGCAGGAACCGCGCGCCCGTCTGCTCGGCGAAGCGCAGCAGGTGGTGGGTGCCGACCACGTTGGTCAGCATCGTGTGCTCGGGATCGGCCTGGTACTGCGGCGGCGAGGCGGCGCAGGCCAGGTTGTAGATGCGCGTGACGCGCCCGGCGTGACGGGTGACCGCCTCGGGCAGCGGCGACACGATGTCCGCCTCGACGAAGGTGAAACCGGGCCGGCCTTCCAGCAGCCGCAGGTTCGACGCGCGCGCGGTCTGGAGGTTGTCGAGGCACAGCACGTCGGCGCCCGCGTCCAGCAGCGCCGCGCACAGGTGCGAACCGATGAAACCCGCCCCGCCGGCGACCACCGTCAGCGGCTTGCCCTCGATCGGCTGCGGGGTGAGCGGCTTGGCCATGTCGTTCTCTCCGGTCATGCCGCTCCCACGAGCGGGCGCCGACGCGTGCTGGCGACGTCGATCAGATGATGTTCCAGCTCGGCTGCCCGATGCGCGGCGGTGTGCGCGGCGAGCACGCGCGTCTGCCCCGCCCGCCCGATGACGCCGGCGTCCGCCCGCCCGAGCGCGGCGAGCACGTGGTCGGCGGTGTCGGCGAGCAGGATCTCGCGGTCGGGCGTGAAGATCGTGTCCAGCCCGTTCCAGCGATCGGACAGGATCGGCGCGGCGCAGGCGGCCGCCTCGAACAGGCGGACGGATGGGGACCAGCCGCGGGCGATCATGTCGGCGCGCGTCACGTTCAGCGTCCAGCGCGAGGCGGAGTAGAAGTTCGCGTGCTCGGAAGGTGGCAGATGGTCGATGCGTTCGACGTTCGCGGGCCAGTCGACGCCCCCCGGATATTGCGGTCCCGCCACCACGAAACGCCGGTCGGGCGCGCGGCGCGCTGGCTCCAGCAGCAGGCGTTCCAGCGTGGGCTGACGATCGTCGCTGTAGGTGCCGAGGTACGACAGGTCCCACCGCTTCGCCTCGCCGGTCGGCCGGTACGCCGCCGGATCGACCGAGCAGTAGAGCGCGCGCGCGGCGGGCGCGCCGTAGCGGCTTTCCAGATAGGCGAGCGTCGGGCCGCCGGTGAAGGACAAGTACAGGTCGTATCCGGGGATCAGCTCGGGCGAGAGATATTCATGATCGCCGCGGTCCAGCTTGGCCAGCGTCACCGGCGTATCGATGTCGTAAAAGGCGGTGACCCCCGTCGCGGTGCGCTGCACCCAGGTGCCGGCCGCGACGCCGTCGGGCACATAGGAGCCGACGATCACGGCGTCCGCCGACGCGATCTCGCCCGCCCAGCGCCTGAGGTCCATCAGGTCGGTGTAGAAGGCGAGCCGGGCATAGGCCGGGTCGGCGAGGTCGCGGTGGGGCGCATACCACGGCACGTCACGCTCCAGGAACAGCACCTCATGCCCGCGCGCGGCGAAGGCGGCGAGCAGCGCGCGATAGGTCGTCGCATGGCCGTTGCCCCAGGAGGACGACAGCGAGAGGCCGAGGACGACCAGCTTCATGCCGCTTCCCGCACCCGGGCGACATGGTGGCGGAACAGCGCATCCACCTCCCGGCCGCGCAGGGCATAGGTGTGCTCCGCCAGCACGCGCGCGAGCGCCGCCTTGCCGATCGCCGCCGCGCGCTCGGGGGTGAGGCGCGCGAGGTGGTCGGCGACGTCCTGCCCGTCGCGTGCGACCAGCACCTCCTCATCCGGCCGAAGGAACAGCTCGATCCCCTCCCAGGCATCGGTGATCAGGCAGGCGGCGGCGCCGGCGGCCTCGAACACGCGGGTTGCGGGCGAGAAGCCGATATGCGCCATCGAGTCGCGCGCGACGTTGAGCACGGCGGCGGGCGTGCAGTTGAAGGCGTTGTGCTCGGCCGTGCCGACATGGCCGATCGCGCGGACGTTGGCCGGCATCGGCTTGTCGTGCCAGCCATTGCCGCCAAGCAGGAAGCGGCGCTCGGGCAGCGATGCGGCGGGACGCAGGAAGAACTCCTCAATCCGCGCCTCGCGGTCGGGCAGGCGATTGGCGAGCAGCGCGAGGTCGCAGGCGAAGCGCGGGTCGGGCGCGACCGGGTGATGCGTCGCGGGGTCCAGCGCGTTGTACACCGGCACGCACAGCGCCGCGCCGAAGCCCGTATAGGCATCGACCACGGGCGGGCCGCCGCCATAGGTCAGCACCATGTCGAGATCGGGCAGCGCGCGCAGCACGGGGTGCGACGGGTCGCCGCGCATCTCGTCGAGCGTGGCGGCGGCATCGACATCCCAGAACAGCTTCAGCGCGCCGGGCCGGGCGTGGCGGACGATGCCGGCGATCAGCTCGGCATCGAACACGCCGACGCCCGATGCCTTGACGACGATGTCCGCCTGCGCGGCTTCGGCGAGCACGGACGACAGCCCTTCGGTCGTAGCGGGATAGACGACGGACTTCGCGTAAGGTGGCGGATCGATGTCGCGATGCTGCTGCCGGTCGAACGCGTCGGGCTCGTAGAAGGTGATGTCGTAGCCATGGCCCGCGAGCGCGCTCAGGATGCCGCGATAATAGGTCGCGGCGCCGTTCCAGTAGGAGGAGAGCAGGCTGGAACCGTAGAAGGCGATCTTCACGAGGCGATGTCCTCAAGCTGATGGGCCGGCCCACTTCCCGTTCGGCCTGAGCCTGTCGAAGGCCGGCCCGGCCCGTCGAGCGAAGGATGCCCTTCGACAAGCTCGGGGCGAACGGGTGCCGGGGCGTCGAGCCGATCAACGATCGCCAGCAGCTCGGCGGCGCGGTGAGCGCAGGTGTGGCGGGCGCGGATCGTCTCCAGGCCGGCCTTCGCCAGTTCGGAGCGAAGTCGAGGATCGTGCGCCAGGTGCTTGAGCGAGGCCGTCATCTCCTCGCCGTCGGCGACGCGCAGGAAGTCGCCCGCGCGGAACAGCCCCTCGCTGTCGTCCCACGGCGCGGAGACGAGCGGGATGCCGCAGGCGAGCGCCTCGAACACCCGGATGGTGGGGATGCCGGGCAGGATGGTGCTGTAATAGCGGCGCGGCACGTGCACGGTCGCGAGGTGGCGCGCGAAGATGGCGGGC
>CAXTWJ010000273.1:2841-4037 GCA_964247925.1 uncultured Sphingomonas sp. | reverse complement strand
GTTTCCCGCCAACAGTCATCCACCGATCCGCTACCCGGTCGCTCGCCTCGCGCGATCACGCAACCCCGAGGCGGAAGGTTTCCGACGGTTCCTGCTGGGACCGACCGGGCAAGCGGTGCTGGCGCGCTACGGCTTCACCCGCCCCTGATGCTGTCGGGCGAGGAGTGGCAGATCGTGCGATTGACGCTGCTGGTCGGCGGCGTCGCGATCGCGGCGGTGCTGCCGATCGCGTTCGCGCTCGCCTGGCTGCTGGCGCGCGGGCGGTTTCCGGGCCGGCTGCTGCTCGACGGGGTCGTCGACCTGCCGCTGGTCGTGCCGCCGGTGGTGACCGGCTGGGCGCTGCTCCTGCTGTTCGCGCCGGCGGGGCCGCTGGGCGCGTTGAGTGGTGGCGTGCTGTTCCGCTGGACGGGCGCGGCGATCGCGGCCGCCGTGATGGCGCTGCCGCTGACCGTGCGCGCGATGCGGCTGTCGATCGAGGCGGTCGATCGCCGGCTGGAGGAAGCCGCGCGCACGCTGGGCGCGGGTGGATGGCGCGTATTCGGCACGGTGACGCTGCCGCTCAGCCTGCCGGGCGTCTGGGCGGGCGCGGTGCTGGGCTTCGCGCGCGCGATCGGGGAGTTCGGCGCGACGATCACCTTCGTGTCGGACGTGCCGGGTCAGACGGAGACGCTGCCGCTCGCCATCTACGCCGCCCTGCAGCGGCCGGGCGGCGAGATGACGGTGTGGCGACTGGCGGCGGTCTCGGTGGCGCTGAGCCTCGTCGCGCTGCTGGGCTCCGAGCTGTTGGCGCGGCGGGGCGGGCGAGGCCTGCATGTCCTTTGACGTCGATGTCCGTAGCCGGCGCGGTGATACGCCGGTCGCGGCCCGGTTCGCCACGGGAGCGGGCGTGACCGTGCTGGTCGGGCCGTCGGGCGCGGGCAAGACAAGCGTGCTGCACATGATCGCGGGGCTGTTCCGGCCGGAGGCGGGTCATGTGCGGGTTGGAGGCGCGACCCTGTTCGACCACGCGGCCGCCGTGGATGTTCCGGTCGCCCGACGGCGCGCGGGCTATGTGTTCCAGGAGCCGCGCCTGTTTCCCCACCGCCGCGTCAGGGCGAACCTGCTCTACGGCGCGAGCGACGATGCCCGGCTTCGCACGGTCGCGGGGGGGGGGGGGGGGGGCCGGGGGGGGGGGGGGGCGCGCGGGGCCCCGGGCG
>CAXTWJ010000273.1:2517-2831 GCA_964247925.1 uncultured Sphingomonas sp. | reverse complement strand
ATCGCGACGCGCCGGGCTGCTGGAGCGCTGGCCGCGCACGCTGTCGGGCGGGGAAGCCCGGCGCGTCGCGATCGGCCGCGCGCTGCTGAGCGACCCCGCCTTCCTGCTGCTCGACGAGCCGCTGGCGTCGCTCGACCCGGTCCGGCGCGAGGACGCGATGCGTGCGCTGGAGCGCGGGCGCGACGCGGCGGGGTTGCCGATCCTGATGGTCACGCATGACGAGCGCGAGGCGGCGCGGCTGGGGACGTCCATCGTGCCGATCGCCTAGGGCGACCCTGCCGGCCGGCAGGGAGCGTCGGGGGAGGTCCCGTCGC
>CAXTWJ010000273.1:2127-2507 GCA_964247925.1 uncultured Sphingomonas sp. | reverse complement strand
GGCCAGGAACGCGGCGCCGGGCTGCGCCAGCGTGGTGAAGGCGTTCGCCTCGAATAGCTGCGAAATATTATTGTCGAACCTGGGCAACTCCGCGTTGACCCGGGCGGCCTCGCCCGCGCTGATCTCCGGCACGATCGCGCGGCGGCTCATCACCGTGCGCATGATGCCGTTTTGCAGCAAGGCTTCGCGATAATAGTCCGCGCCGGCGAAGCGCCGATCGACGGGCGCGGCGCGATATGCCCAGCCCAGGTTCGCGCCCGCCGGCGGTAGGTGGATCGTCGTCGCCCAACAGCGATAGCGTGGGAACTCCAGCGCCCAAGGCGCCTGCTGGTCCTGGTCGGCGGGCCGCTTCATCTCGGCGGGTGGCGTGAAGCCCGCGC
>CAXTWJ010000273.1:0-2117 GCA_964247925.1 uncultured Sphingomonas sp. | reverse complement strand
TACAGCGTGGGGCCCTGCGCGGCGCCCTCCCAGCCCGGCTTGCCCGTGCCGGTAAGCGGCAGCACGACCGCGTCGTGCCGTCCCGCACGCGCCAGGCGGTCGCGCCGGGCTCGACCCAGTCAGCCGCGTCTTTCCACCAGGCACGCAATGCACGGTCAAGGTCGGCAGGCGCCAGCGCCGACAGGCCGGTGCGCAGCGGATAGGCCTCGTCGCCGCGGATGACCTGCGTCGCGTGCACCGTCGCGGGCTGGTCGAACCCGGCGCTGGCGTCGATGTCGACCGCCAGCACCGACTGCGGCAGCGCGAGCGGGAGCGGCTTGACCGGCTCCAGCGCGACGTCGCCGGTCCTCAGCGGCAGGTCCCAGCGAAACGCCGGCGCAGGGATGGCCGTGAGCGATCGGTCGCCGGCGCGCGTGCCATCCAGCCAGTACGGCTTACCGGTGATCGTCGCGCGCACGAGGACGTGATCGAACACCTGCGTCGTCGGCAGCCGCTGATCCGTGCCGTCGCCCCCCGTCGCGGACACGAGCACGGGCTCGGCCGTGATCGCCAGCTCGCGCAAGATCGCGAGCAGCAGAGCCGTCTTCGCCTTGCAGTCGCCGAACCGGCGTGTCCAGGTGTCGTCGGCGGCGGCCGGCCGATAATTGGCGCGATCCAGCCCTACATAGACGTAGCGGATGCGGTCCTGCACCAATTGCAGCGCGGCTTCCGCGCGACGCGCGGGATCGGGTGACAGCGCGGCGATGCGCGCCACCTCCGCCCGGACCGGCGACGTCGGCTGCAGGTGCGCCGCCTGATCGAACAACGGCCAGAGCTGATGCGACACCGCGCCCCAGCTGGGAAAGGTCGAGTACTGGAAGAGGCGATGCACGGCGTAGCGCGGCGGCGCGCCATCAGGGGAGACGACCGTGGCCGGGTCCGCGAGCTCCATCGTGACGGACTGTTCGGCGCCCTTCGTCACGGCCGCCGGCGTGCCCAGGTCGGGTGTGCCGCTCCAGCGCAGCGGGCGATTGGTTGGCCACAGCGCGCGGACACGGAACGCACCCTGGGTCGTCTGAGGTGGCAATTGAGCGAACCCCTGCGCGTTGCCGCCCAAATTGGCGTCGGCTTCGTGCAGCGTCATGGCGAAGACGAGCTCATCGCCGACCTGCAGCCCGGCGGTCTGCAACGTGGCGGTGCGCACGCCGTCCAGCATCGCTTTCTCCAGGTTGGCCTCGCGCTGGATCACATCAAAATGCTGTCCGGCCAGCACGTCGATCACCTTGCCGTCGCGCATGATCCGCAGCGAGTGAACCGTGATCGTCTGCCAACCGGGACTCCATTCCAGCCCGATATTGCCGATCTGCAAGGCCTGCGGGGTCAGCACCTTGATCCGCCAGGTGGTGAACGTGTCGGTGCCGGACGGGCCGACGCGGATCTGCTGGTCGTAGTAGCTCACGCGCGACGGCGCCCCGGGCAGGGGTGTGGTGCCGGTCGTCGCGGGCGGCGGCAAGGCCCAGGTGGGCGCGGGGGCTTGGAGGACGGCGGGCGGGTTGCTTGCCGCGGTTTCTAGAAGCACGACCGCCGTCGCCAGAAAAACTCCCGCTCTCATCACGCCCCCGTCCGCCCTTTCGTCCCGGCAGGATAGCGGCTCGGTCGGCCGCCGCAACGGGCCGTGGATGAACTTGTCCGGCGGTGGGTCGTTATGCGCGACGATGTTTCCATAGGAGTGCATGACCATGACGACCACCACCGATCAGAACACGGCGACCCCCGGCGCGGGTGCGGCCACCATGGCCAACCAGTATGTCGAGAAGGCGCGTGGTTTCGCCAAGGCACGGCCGGCCGCGACGGCGGCGCTGGTCGGCGTGGTCGGGCTGGCGATCCTGAACACGCTGCGGGGGAAGTAAGCGGGCAGCGGGAGCGGCGTCGCCGTTCCCGTCCGACGGCGTGGCGCTGACGCCAATGAGAAGGGCGCCCCGGATGACCGGAGCGCCCCTTCTATTTGTCCGGGCGGCGCCGTCACGGAGTAAATCCGTGACGTCGGACGGTGCTGCGGTGCAGCCCCCCCGGCCGGCGCTACCAGTCCTGGAGCGGCCGCGCCCCGAAGAGGCTAGCGTTACGCTTGGTCAACGGGG
>CAXTWJ010000272.1:0-4049 GCA_964247925.1 uncultured Sphingomonas sp. | reverse complement strand
GACCCCGCCGATCGGGGCCTTCCGACGGGCGACAGGACCGCCGGGGCATAGCCGCGCCCGCGCACCCGCCAGGGTCGCAACGCCAGTGGAGAAGCCCGCCTGCGGGCTTGCGCGGGCAAGCGCCTCGGCGAGGACGCACGCCAGGACGGCCCCCGACCGGCCGGGAGGGATGGGATTATGGCCGGACGCAGGCCGCTGGACGTCCGCGCCGGCAGGGGACTATCGTCGTCGCCATGGAAACCGGAGCGGAGATCATCACGCTATGGCCGCGCTGGATGGACAGGGCCGGGGGGGATGCTGGCGATGAACGCCCTGGTCCGCACGCGATGCACGCAGTGCGGGACGCTGCTCCGGGTCGAGCTCGAGGATATTGTGGCCCGGTTCGGGCCGGAGCATTCGCTTGTCGACAGGCTCGATCGCTGCCGGATGGTCGGCTGTGTCGGCACGACCTTCTACCTCGTCTCAAGAAGCTACGGACGGGCTTGGACGCGGCTGCTGCGCGATCCGGCGCTCATCGCCTGCTTCGAGACGCTGCCGCCGGCGCGCACGGCGCTGGGATGATGCGAGCGGGCGGGCAAAGGGACTTAGCCACGGCGCGCGGCGGTGTGTAATCGGTATCGCATCTCGGCGAAGCAGGCAGCCGTCATGCGCGCGTGCGGCTTCGACCCGCCCTACGCGCCCGACGAGGTCTTTCCGCCGGCGCGCGAGATCTTCCCGACGGGGAAGAAGACGGCGCGTCACGGACCGGTCATTAGGCGGTCGAGCGGCGGCAACCGGCCGCTCGAGATGGTACTCATGGAATGGGGCTTCCCGACAAAGATCCCGAGCAAGCGCAATCCCGAGGTGAAGCTCGACAAATATGTGACCAATGCGCGCAATCTGTCGTCGAGCATGTGGAAGCCGTCGCTGAACACGCCGGACCGCCGCTGTATCGTGCCGTTCACCCATTTCGCGGAGCCGCACCCGGACGGCGGCAAGGGCGACGACAATCTCCCGAAGCAGATGTGGTTCTCGCTGCCGGACCAGCCGATCGGGTTCTTCGCCGGCCTGTGGCGGCCGACCGAGCGCGGCGAGGCGTTCGCGTTCGGCACCACCGATCCGAACGAGATCGTCCAGCCGTGGCATCCCAAGGCCATGCCGGTGATCCTCCCTCCGTGCGATCTGCATACCTGGCTCGACGGGAGCGCGGCGGAAGCGTTCGCGTTGGTCAAGCCCTATGCCGGGCCGATGCACCACCAGGTCGAGACGCCGCGCGGCGACTTGATCGAGATCGACGCCTGAAGGTTGTCCCACTGTTCCGCGCCGAAGCGCGGGGCTGCGGCGGGTTCGATACCGGCTTCAGCCCACGAGGATAGATGAGAGGGCAGGGGGCTCGAAGCCCCCTGCGGGTGTCAGGCGTAGGGATCGTATTCGTTGACGACCGTCAGCTGACTGTCGTGATCTTCGGCGGTGATGACGGCGTATTGAGTGCCCACGGCGATGACCATGGTGGCGACCATGAGGGTCCGGGCGAGGTTGAGTGCGTTTTTGCGGGCGATCCAGATGTCGTTGAACATGTCCGAGGCTCCTGTGAAGCCGACGGGGTTCATCCCCGCTCGACAGGCGCCCGACAGGACGGGGAGGGGCCGCGATCACTTTGTTGCCGCAGGCAAGAAAGCCGTAGCGAAGCGCCCGGACCCCTTGCGGGTTGATCGTACAAGGCCCCGAGCCGGCCCAAGGATTGCGCCTTCAAGAGCGGGGTGAAGCCCGTCGGCCGGAGCGTCGTGCTCAGCGCTGGCCCGCCCCACGGCCTCCCCGACGAAGGAGAGTCGCTTGGGTCGTCCCGGCCCAGCTCCGCGTCCTTCCGACGATCGGCACTGACCGCGATCGGCATCGGTCCGCACGGCCAAGCGGAAAGGAATTGCCCGTTTTCGGAAAAGAATTTCCGGTTCGACCGTTGCATCCCACGGTCAGTCGATCGTCACCCGCATGGGACGAGACCCAGAGGGGCTCGGTCGAAGCGCAGCGGAGATAGAGCGCGGACCCGGCCTCAGCCGGGAGACCGCTTACCGTCGTCGACTACGGACCGTAAATCACCCGGCCATCCCGCGAGATAGCGTGGGACATCTCGACCGTCCCCAAGCCTTTCTCGAAGAGCGAGACGATATCGGCGACATGGGCGGACAAATCGTAGAGCGCTTCCACGCACGGTTCCCCCGCGAGCGGGGTATCGGGCGGAAAGACCACGTCGCCGGTAAAGCTGAAATCATGGGCGAGGGCGTCTTCGTAGCCGGCCGGCGCCGGGATGAAGCAGCTCGTGCGCGCGGGCGGTGCCGTCCTCCCGCGCGCCGTGACGACCGGCAGTCCATCATAGCCACCGACCTGGATCGCTACGTCCATCGCGCAGGCGAGTGGCAGGATCAGACGGTGCTTGTCGGTCACATCGAGCATGTGAAGCGCGAACAGCTTTGGGTTTCCGCTCGGGGTGGGGTTCAGGGCGCGCACGATCTCCATGGCGCGGGGTCCGGCTTCGCCGACATCGTCTTTCAGCCTGCGTCCGAGCCCGCTGTCGGCTTGAAGGATCGGGAATTGCGTCGAAGCCGGATCGCCGCCGTGGGCGAGAGCGCAGGCACAGACGAGGTGATCGAGCGCGGCGCGCAGGTTGTGAACGGCATCGCCCACCAGCAGCGCCAGTCGCCGGCTGGGGAAGGTGAGCCGCTCGTAGAGGTGATAGCCCGGCACCCCGCTGTCGAAGTCGGGTGTCTGGACGGCTTGGTAGGGGCGCTTGGCGAAATAGCGCTCGGCGTCTTTCGCGAACGCGGCGATATGCGCGTTGGCCCGCTCGACCTTGCAGATCGCATCGCCGAAGTCGGGCAGGCGTATCGGCGAGGGCGAACGATCTTCGGGCATTGCCGTCGGGTCAGGGGTCAACCCACCACGCCGAAAGCCGGCGCGATTTCGCCATCCCAGATCTCGATCGCCGGCCGGCCTTTGCCGCTACCGGCAGCGACGAGCTCGAGCGGCTCCGTCGTCTGCCGGATCGCGATCGGAACATAGCGTACGGCCAACTGGCCCAACTGGACCTCGCGGGCCGGGAAGCGGCCGCCGAAGGCGGCGAGGCGCGGCTCCAGCCGATGGTGGAGCCGCGGATCGAGTCCGCCTTCATCCTCGGCGTGCCGCATCCGGACGTCGACGCTGACACAATCCTCAACCGTCGGTCTGACGACCGGTGCGGCGGCGGCATCGGCCAGCACGACCGGCGGGACGAATGGCGCCATCGGCGTGCCCGCCCAGTGCTGGAGCGCCAGCGAGGCATCGACGATGAAGAAGGGCGGGGCGCACACCCACGCGTGGCCCAACTGCGCGTCGGGATGATCCTTGTCGTCGAGCGTGTGCAGGGACCGGCGCAGGTCGAGGTGGGCGACCTCGAGGTTCGCCGAGCCGATGATGCCGAAGCTCCAGACGTTTAGGCGATCGAGCATCCGGGTCAGCATGCTGAAGGCGGTCATGCACCCGCCCTGCATGTCGTCGGCGGCAAGAGCCGCTGCGACCATGGAGGCGAGCTTGGGCACCGTCGCGCGGACGTGCGCTTCGTAAGCACCGTCGATCGGCCGGGTGGCGACCCACTCGGCATATTTCTCGAGGTAAGCGCCATCACGCTGTTCCTGCGCCTGGAACGCCGGCTGGTCGTAGAAGCCGAACGCGGACGGGTCGATCCCGGCGGCGACGAACTCGGCGGTCAGGCGACCATGCGCGCCGGCAGCCCAGACCTTGCGTTGCTTTGCCTCACCCACGAGCACTCCCCCTCACGCGAACATCGCGCCGGCATGGCGATGGGCGATCGCATCGGAGATGACGATGCCGCCGCTCCATTTGCCGTTGGCGTCCTGGTAGCGGTACTGCATCGCCTTCAGCAGCGGCCCGAACCGCTGGCGCAGGTCCGCCGCGCGCGGCTGGACGTGGACGTTGGCGACATGGCCGGTGCAATACGCCTCGGCCGCGATCGGGTAGAGCAGCGCGGAGCAGAGGATATCGCAGATCTGAATGCCGGCATGGTTCTCGCTATGCCC
>CAXTWJ010000271.1:0-4065 GCA_964247925.1 uncultured Sphingomonas sp. | reverse complement strand
AAATAATGTGGGATGGTGCGCGCTCGGGTATACTGCGAGCATCACCGACAAGAGTTTTACCGTGAAAGTATACTACGACGACTCCCCGACCGGTGTCGGAAAAACCACGCGCGCTATTACCACCCTCTGTCGCCAGCCCTGTAAAGCGCTCTTCATCACCGAGCGCAAGAACGCCTTCGACGAACTCGAAGGCGAGATGCGGCGGGTCGCCGCCCACATGGGCACGCGCCCCCTGATCCGCCGAGTTCACAGCGACCCGAGCAATCGCGGCGGCAGCGTCGTCGAGGAGATCGAAGCCCTGCCCGACCGCTATGCGGGCTGCTCGCACCTGATCGTCATCGCCACGCATGCCGCGCTGCTCCGGTCGGATGTCAGCGACTTCGCCGGTTGGCGGATCGTCATCGACGAGGTGCCTGCCTTTCTCGACTTCGAGGAAAAGCGGACGCACTTGGACGCCAGCTTCTTCGAGCGGCATTATGCGCTGGAACAGGTGATGGGGCGATGGCACGCGATCACTCTGACCGAGGCGGGGCACGCCATCACGGCAGCAGACATCCGCGCTGATCAGTCTCACGCTCATCTCGGCGTTTTCCACGCGCGCGTGATGGAGGCGAGCCGACCCGGCGCGAAGCGTGTGGTCTTGAGCAACCTCGCCGACTGGCGGGAGATGGGCGACCGCAAGGTCCAGTGGTGCTGGGCGAGCGTCTTCTCGCTCCGCGAACTCGCCCCGTTCGATCGCGTGGAACTGCTCGGCAACCGGTTCCGCAGCGACATCGGCAGCATTCTCGCCGATTGGCTGGAGGTCGAGGAAGTCGAGTGGGAGGCGCTGCCGCCCCTGATGAGCGCTCGCCGGTTTGAGCATCGTCCGCTGACGATCCACTACTTCTTCGACCGGCCTGCGTCGAAATCGCTTTTCGGCACCGATCAGGGGAAGGCCGCGCTGACGGCGATCGGACAGCATCTCGTGGCCGTGCTGCCACAAGCGCACTCGATCTGGACGGCGAACGACACAGCCGAACTTGGCGCACCCACGCCGAAGGCGCTGCTGGGGTTGCCCGAGAACGACTACCTCACTCCGCGTCAGGCCGGAACGAATCGTCATATGGGCGTCAGCCATGCCGCCGCGATCTACTCGGCCAAGCCCTCGGCCAATCTGCGCGGGCTGCTGACGGCCCTTCACCTTGACCCCGCGATCTGGACCCGCAGTGTCGAGTTCGAGACCATCCTCCAGTTCGTCACCCGGACCAGCGTGCGCGATCCGGCCAATGGCACGCCCGTCCACCTGTGGGTGTTCGACCGTGAGCAAGCGACTTACCTGAAGGACTACTTCGACACGCTGCCGCATGTGGCCGCGACGATGAGCCAGGTGCCGCTTGGCCTTGGACTGGTGCCAGCGGCGCAAGGAGGAAGGCCGGTGATCGTGTTGACGCCAGAGCAGCAGGCGCAACGACAGGCGGATCGCCGAAAGCGGGATGCCGAACGGAAGCGTCGGAAGCGCGAAGCCTGACGGCCATGGGCCGTCAGGGTTCGTCGCGCATCCGTTCGCGCATGGAGGCGAGCAGTTCCGCGGCGCCGGTCGGGATGCTCGCCGTTGCTGCCGCCTCGTCCAATGCGATCAGCCGTGGACGCTCCATCATGTGAACGGCTCTCGGGTAGCCGTCGATGTAGCCGTATCCTGTATCGGCGCTCAAACCGCTTTCGTGAAAGCCGTCGAGGAGACCGGCGCACAGCAGCCTGCCTTCGTCGCGCCCGATGTCCTCATCGAGCGCCCGAAGCGCGGCCCGCATCGAAGAGGCGTCCTCGCCCAGCCACTCCTCACCCTCCGGGCCGAGCACTTTGATGTAGTGGCCCGAGAACACGCGCTGTCGGCCGGTCTCAACGATGCCCATCTCAAACTCGGCGATGGCATCCTCGCCATCGAGATCGATATGACATTCACCCTCGCGGCGCGGTTGGTAGTGCTTCCAGATCATGCGCTTTGTCTCCCATTTATTTAGCGCATGGGATCGGCGCAGCCGGATTGATCAGTTCGTGTCCACGCCGCACATGGTCAGCTTCTCCGTGCTGACTCCCTGCCCAACGAGCAGGCGACCTATACGGACTGGACCCACTTCCTGAAGCGCGACATCCTGCGCGTCCGCACCGCACTGAAAGCTCTGCGCCGGTAGCTCGTCATCGGCAGACAGGTTGTGCGCAGCCCTGATCGCGGACGCCCACTTCTCCGTTCCCTTCGACGCTTTCGGGTCGGCCAGCACCGCTACATTGATGAAGTTGTCCGCGTGCGGACCTTGGATGAACAGATACTGCGCAGGGTCGGCAGCGTTGCCGCACATCTCCAAGCAGTCCGCAATGATGAGCCCGCCTGCTCGCCGCTCAACATCCGCCAGCGAAGTCGCTTGCGGCAGGTTGATTGCGGTGGCGGCGTTCAGGCCGGTCAGGCTTGGCTTACAGGAAGGGCTCACCTCCGCGTCGAAGTAGGAGATCGCGGAGCCTTGCGTCTCATAGCTGATGTCGCATCCAGCCACGACGAAATCCAGGGTTGATCCGTCGCGGCGGCGGGGAGTGCCCAGCTTGCTGGTCAGGTAGTCGGGCGTCACGCCGAGCGGCTCGATCGATGTAGCCCATTGATAGAGCGAGGCGGCGTTTTGCTCGGCTGTCGCCTGCGGCGCTGTTGCGACCGTTGGTGACGGTGCGGGGGCGTGGCTGGAGGTGTTCAACGCCACCTCCGGCTCGATGGTCGCCGTGCTGCCGCGCATGACATACCAGCCCACTCCCGCGACGATCACCAGGATCGTCGCCAACACGATGAGGATGATAGGCAAACTCGAACTGCGGGGCTGCTCGTTCTCGTAGAATACCTCGTCGGCTGGTGCGGCTTGGGCGTATTCCACCGGTGCGACCAGCTTTGCTGCGGGAGCCTCCCCACCCACACGCCCGCTGTCCTGCTCGTTCAGCACGCGCGCCTTCTCGGCCTCGAACTCGGCCTGTGTCAGCGCGCCGCTCTCACGAAGGCGGAACAGGCGGGCGATTTGGTCGAGGTCGTCGGTGCTCATGCCCGGAGATCAGCACAGGTTCATGCTTGCCGCAATCTGGTCGTCGTGGAACAAAGAAAGCGGGGCATGTCAGGGGGATCGAGTGTCATCGCGGATTGAGAGGCTGGAACGGCTCGACGAGTTGCGACGAATAGGCGCGCTCACCGATGCTGAATACGAGCAGGAAAAAGCGAAAGCATCGAACGGGTTCAGTGGCCGTTCGTCCGAGCCCGCAATAGAGCCGCCCGGGAGCGTCGAGAGCAGCGCCCACAACGGCGGAGAGTTGACCGGCGTGCGCGCTCATTGGGCAAACTCCTCCATTGGTCGAAACAAGCCTCTCGCGCTTGCGGCTGTCGTGGTCTCGACACTGATTGTTGGCGTGCTGACGCACTCCCTTTTAGTCGCCGGAGTCTGGTTGGCAGTTTGTTCAGCGGGAGCATATTGGCTCTACACCGGCTTGCGGATCGAGCAGAAACCGGAACACGAAGAAGGCACGGCTGCGTGGCGCGTCTTCTTCTATGTTGGCTGCGGAGCGATACTACTCGGATTCGTGGGCCCCCGAATCACCGGAGGCAGGTCCGGTCTGGACGGTTCTTCTACAGCGACAGAGTCGGCAGTTGACAAGGATGCTGGAACCGTAAGCTCTGGAGAGGAGCAGCAGGTGAGTGAAGCACCTTCGGCAGGGGCGGGCTCGCGGATGTCTTGTAGGTCGGCGATGGAGATCGCCGCTGTTGCCTCCTGCGGGATACAGATCGAAAGATTGAAGGGAGGCAACCTGCTTTTTGGCAGTGGCTACAGGCCCCAAGTAGAAGGCTATCAGCGTAGCTTACAGCAGGTATCTCCACCATTGAACTCCTTGTGTGGAGATGCGGTGAATACAGGAACCAATGCGGCGACCGAGGGGATTGGAGATGCTTGGGATGCGCTGACCAGTCAGCAAGTGGACACGAGAACCGCAGTCCGGATGTGTGCTATGGGAGCGAAGCCGCGTATGGATGAGTTCTGTGAATACAATGGAGCGTCATGCTCCTGA
>CAXTWJ010000270.1:541-4091 GCA_964247925.1 uncultured Sphingomonas sp. | reverse complement strand
GACCTAGACTACACCGAGTTCTTCACCGAACTGACGGACTTCCTCAAGACCTACTTCAACGAGGGTAATCTCAAGTTCTTCTACAACTATCTCCCGCTGACGCTCTGCCTCACCCATGTCGAACCGTGGCTTGCCGAAACCGAGGATACTCTGTCGATGCCGGTCGACGGCATCGACTTCGAGCATTGGTGCGCGGCGCGCATCGAGGAGCAGGGCTGGAACGTGCGGGTGAGTAAGGCGAGCGGCGATCAGGGGATCGACATCGAGGCCATGAAAGAGGGCAAGCTCGTCGCGATCCAGTGCAAGCGCTACGCGCAGCCGATCGGCAACAAGTCGGTGCAGGAAGCCTATACGGGCGCCACGCACTACCGGGCCGACAAGGCCGTGGTGATCGGGACCGGCGGATACACCCGCGCGGCGACGGAGTTGGCCGAGAACACGGGCGTGATCCTCATCGATGCCGAGAACATCGCTGCCTTTACCGAACTCGTGAGCCACTAGGCCGCGCAGCTCGGGCGGTGTCGGTTGCGGCTTGAGCAATCCGAGCGGCGCCTGCTTTGAGGCATTGACCAGATCGGGGACTTAACGATGGCGGGCAAGGACCGGGGCAGAGGAGCTGCACAGCGGCCGGGCGACGCAAAGGCTGCCCTATCCCGCGTGCCCTGGGCATCGCGCGGCCGCACGAACGCGATCTCCCGGCTGGCGAGGGCCATTGTGCCGGTCGGAAACAAGGCGGGGGTGCCGCGAGGCGATCCGTCGCTGCACATCACAATCCAGGATCCGGCCCACGAGGACTGGGTTCTGGACATCCAGGGAACCGCGTTTCAGGTCGGGAGGGGCAAGCTCTATACCTGCTGGCATGTGATCGAGCAGCTTCGGTTCCAGCAGGGCGAAGCGTTCATCTGGGCCAACACGCGGATGAACGGGATCGAGGCGCAGCGACCCTACGGCTTCGCGGCGATCCTCAAATATTACGATCTGCGCTTCGAGGATGGCGGTCCCGGGATCGATGCGGGATTGCTCCTGTCGCCCGCGGTCGACACGCCCGATCACCCCTATGAGGTCCCGCCGATTACGTGGGGTGACTCGACGCAGCTCGGTGTCGGGGACCGGGTGCTGATCGGCGGCTTCCCGCTCGGCAAGGCGATGTTCTTTTCGAACGATACCAATCGAGGGCTCGTCCAGCCCTCCTTCTTCGAGGGCATCGTCAGCGCGATCATCCCGGCGATCCGGCGCGGTGAGACGCGGTTGATCCAGATCAGTTCGGTAGCGCTTGGTGGGATTAGTGGCGGCGTGGTGTGCGACCCCCGGTCCGGCGCCGTCCTCGGCATGGTCACGAGCGGCCTGACGCACGGCGAGATCAGCCTTCCGATCACCTACGCGCTGCCGAGCGAGGTGCTGCGCCCGTTCGCCGACGCGGTCAGCTTCGACGGGACCGACGGCACGCGTTGGCGCTGATAGTCGCCAAACGCGTCGCCGAAGGCTTGCCTTCCCGGCCGGTCGGGGGCACATTGCGGCGATGGCAACGGGTTCTCATACGCTGACGAGCAAGGGCCCGAAGCCCGGCGTACTCGGCCGCAGTGCCGCTACCGGGCGCTTCGTCCTCAAGCCGGTGGTGAGCAAGAAGTCGAGTGTCTCGGACAAGCGCATCACCGCCGCCGTCAAGAGCGTGCACGCCAAGAAGAAGTAGATGGCGCGGGCAACGTCGGCGGACGATGTCTTCATCAACTGCCCGTTCGATGACGAGTTCGCTCCCAACTTTCGTGCGCTGATCTTCACGATCATGGTCTGCGGGTTTCGGCCGCGCTCGGCGCGCGAGCTCGACGACGGCGGCCAGACCCGCATCGACAAGATCTACGGTCTTGTTGAAGAGTGCCGCTTCGGGATCCACGACATCTCGCGCACTGAGCTGGATGCGGTGCACCAGCTGCCGCGCTTCAACATGCCGCTCGAACTCGGATTGTTTCTCGGCGCTCGCCGCTTCGGCGGCACCCACCAGAAGGCCAAGCGAACCCTGATCCTGGACGTCGAGCAATATCGCTACCAGCGCTTCATCTCGGACCTCGCAGGCATGGACATCCACGAGCATGGCGGCGATCCGCTCCGCCTCCTGGGCGAGACGCGCAACTGGCTTGCCAACGTTTCAAGGCGCGAGCTGCCGAGTGCCGATCGCGTGCGCCGCGTCTACGAGGCATTCCTAGTCGACCTGCCCGATCTCGCCGCAGCGCTCGAGTTTGATCCGAATCAGATCCCCTACGTCGACTATGAGCGAATCGTGGCCGCCTGGCTGGTCGAGGCGCCCGCCGCCGTCGGCACCTGACGGCCCTGGTCTCTCCGACGGTGGCGGCAGCGCGGGGGCCTCCGTTCATTCATGATCGTCCGCCCAAGGGCATCGCGGTGGTGATCCCTCCGGCGCGATGTAGTCGAGCTCGCACGCGGCGCAGTGTGCCGCGCGGCCGCGCCACCCGCAGTCACCGCACAGGGCCGGAAGCGTCGGGTTGATCGGGAGGTTGCCGTCATCGTAGAAGACTGCCCGCTTCCGGCACTCGGGGCATTTGAGAAAGCGCAGGTCTCCCGCAAAGCCGCATCCAAGGCATTTCTCGATCTCGACCGAGTAGGCGCGAATGTCGCAGATAATGCACTTGATCACATGGCTGTCGACGTCGCGCGCCACCTGCTCGATCCGATAGCGATAGGGCTCGAAGGCGATCAGTCGATCGAACAGTTCCTGGCCTAGGAAAGACGCGCTACCTTCCGGCAGCTCATGCTCTTCCAAAGCGCTGAGCGTCACGATCATCTGGATGAGGATGTGGGTCGCCTCATACTTCAGGTCGAACAGCTCGTCGTCGAGTGGCTGATGGAAGTGGACCAGCTTGTTCCGACGCACCTGGAAGTCGTTGACGAGGCACCAGAAGTCCTCGTCGCCGAACAGCGCCGCCGCGCGGTCCTTCAGCTCGTCGAAGCTCCTGGTGCGGATATCGCCCGCTTGCCAGCGCCGCTCCGCCTCGCTCTCGTTCTGGGGCAAGTCCTTGCGCATGATGCCGGTCAGCCCGTCGTGCCTGACGATGGTGGCGGTCGAGGCGAGTTCGACGGCGGTCTGGATCAGGACCGTGACGAGGGTGGCGCGATCGGTGTCGAACGGCTGATCACACCGATAAGGCGATGGCCGGTAATCTCCTCCGCGGCCTTGCGCAGGAACACGCCGGCGTTGTGGAGCATCGCCACCCCGATCCGCTCGTGGACCAGGGCTCCTCCCGCTCTCCGGTTCACAGGAAGCCCTCGCCGGCGTGCTCGCGGAACCGCTCGTGATCGCGGACGTATTCCGCGACCATCTCGAGCGACGCGTGCCGGCTATGCTCCTTCATCTTGAACAGATTGGCGTTCTGCCGCCCCGCCTCGGTTAGGAACCCGGCGCGCAAGCTATGGCCTGAGAACAGATCGGGCGGGTAGCCCGCCGCCACCGCCGCCGCCGTGGGCCCCCGCGCCCCCCCCGGCGGGGTCAGCGGCGTGTCGGGCAGGCGGGCGTGGGGGGGGAGGGTGGGGGCCACCC
>CAXTWJ010000270.1:0-531 GCA_964247925.1 uncultured Sphingomonas sp. | reverse complement strand
CCCCCCCCCCCCGCCGCTGCCCCCCCCCCCGCGCCACCGCTCGCCCCCCCACCCCGCGGGGGGGGCCCCCCCCCCGCCACCGCCGCCGCCTTGACCACCAGCGCCACGCCCTGCGGGCTCATCGCCTTGTCGGTCAGGCGGCCTTGTGGGGTTAGCTTGCGGAAAACAGGCCCGGCGGTGATCCCGGCCTTCTCCAACCACGCGCGATAGTGTCGGACCGGCTCGAGCCGGCGGCCATCGGGGATGGCGACGGCGTGACCCTTGCCCTCCTGATCGGTCTTGGACGACGTAATCCGGATCAGGAGCCCGCGGCTGTCCTCCGCCACCCGGCCGATCGTCACCGCGACCAGCTCGGAGCGCCTGAACGCGCCCGCCATTCCGATCGCGAGCAGCGCCCGGTCGCGATAGGCGCGCAGGTCTTCGCCGGCGATCGCGCGAACCATATCGCGGAGCACGTCGCCGTCGGCCGGTCGCTTCTTGCCCGGCAGCTCGTCCTTCTTAACCTTGCGGATGCCACGCATTGCCTTTTCG
>CAXTWJ010000269.1:0-4097 GCA_964247925.1 uncultured Sphingomonas sp. | reverse complement strand
CCCTTGGCGCGACCGAGCGGGCGGGGGTGCGCGAGGCTCGGCACGTGTCGGGGCCGGCGCGCGCGGCGCTCGCCTTCACCCCGGCGGCGGCTGATCCCCGGCTGGCGGCGGTGTTCGCGCGCGGCGGGCTGGACACCAGCGGCTTTCGCTTCACCCCGGCCGACACGTGGCGCGATGCCCGCGCGGTGACGGTGGCGGTGCGCGCCCAGACCAACCGGGCGGCGACGCGCGTCGCGGGCGCGGAGCCTGCGGTAGGCTTGGCGCCGATCGCGTACAATCTGGGCGTGGCGGTCGGCTGGCGCCGGTTCGGCATCGCGGGCGACGTCAACCGCGTCGATCTGGCCGGTCAGCCGGGCAGCCGCGAGGCGGCGGACGTGACGGTCACCTATGCCGGCGACCGCGTGACCGGCCGCGTCAAGGCCGCGGCGGACCGGCCGCTGGCGAACACGCCGCGGATCGACGACGACCACAGCTATTCGCTGGACGTGGGCGGATCGTACCGCCTGACGCGCAACCTGGATGTGACGGCGGGCGTGCGGTACCGAAGCGACCGCGACCGGCTGGTCAGGCTGGACGACAACCGGCGGGATAGCCAGGCCGTCTATGTGGGGACGGCGTTCCGGTTCTAGGCGCAGCGCGCACGTCGGCAGCGTAGGTGGCGGTGAGACGCGCAAGCCCGGCCGGCCTAGCTTCAGCTAGGACCGACGACGTGGCTTCGCCGCGGCGGGCCGCTTGGAGCTGCGAGCCTGGGCGCGTCCTCTCATTTGCGGTGCAGAGGCAGCGGGACCCCCGGCTCAAGGCCGGGGTGACGAAGGTCTGGGCGTGAGCGCGTCGATCGCCGCCCAGCCGTCGAAGCCGAGCGCCGCAATCCGGCGGAACCGCCGCCGGTCCATGCCCCCCAGCGCGACGACCATCAGCCCCAATCCCCTCGCCACCCGGGCCGCTCGCATCGGGCCCAGCGCCGGGTCGCCCGGGTGCGAGCGGGTGTGGAAAATCGGCGACACGAACACCAGCGCCGCGCCGGCGCGCGATGCCGCGATCGCCTGGCCTCGGTCATGCGCCGGCCAGGTCAGCGCGCCCCTTCCCCCGTGCATGCCGTCAGCGCCGGGCAGCCGGCCCGCGCTCACGATCAGCAGCCCGCGCGCGTGGGCGATGCGACGGACGCGTAGCCACAGGCGATGGCGTTCGCGCCCCGGCGTCCGGCGGTGCCGGAACACGACGCCGCTGCCGGGCGGGAGGTGGCGGAGCGCGGACCAGAGCGCATCACCCTGACGCTCGTCCGTCATCAGCCACACCGTCGGCATTTGGGAAGGGTAGCGCGCGGGCACCCATGGCCTATAGCCCGCGCGATGATCGCCGATACCTGCCATTCCGACGAACGACTTGGGGACCGCCGCCCGGGCGGGGGACCGGGGGGGGGGGGGCCGGGACGGACGGATTGGCCGGTGCTGATCGCGGTGTCGAAAACCCATCCCGCCGAGGCGATCGAGCCGCTGCTTGCCGCCGGCCAGCGCGACTTCGGCGAGAACCGCGTGGCGGAGGCGCAGGCGAAATGGCCGGCTCTGCGCGAGCGGTACCCGGATGCCCGGCTGCATCTGATCGGGCAGCTGCAGTCGAACAAGGCGGAGGAGGCAGTGGCGCTCGCCGACGCGATTCATGCCGTCGATCGGCCGTCGCTGGTGGCGGCGCTCGCGCGCGCGATGGACCGGACGGGGCGGCGGCCGGACTGTTTCGTGCAGGTCAACATCGGTGACGAGCCGCAGAAGGGCGGCTGCGCGGTCGCGGATGTACCGGCGCTGCTGCGGGAGGCGGCGGCGCTGCCCGTCGTCGGGCTGATGTGCCTGCCGCCGGCGGGGGTAGAGGCGGCGCCGTATTTCGCGCTGCTCGCCAAGCTGGCGCGCGATCATGGGCTGACGGGGCTGTCGATGGGGATGTCTGACGACTTCGAGACGGCGGCGATGCTGGGCGCCACGCACGTCCGCGTCGGCTCCGCGCTGTTCGGGCGGCGCGCATGAGGTTCTCGGCGCTCCTCTTCGATTTCGACGGCGTGCTGATCGAGAGCGAATATGCCGGCAACCGGCAGCTCGCCGAGTGGCTGACCGCGAATGGCAAGCCCACCACGGTCGAGGAATCCATGGCGCTGTTCATGGGCTATGCCGGCGCCGACTTCCGCGCGCGCATGGCCGCGCATCTGGGTCGGCCGCTGCCGCCCGCGTTCGACGTCGCCAGACGGGCGGAGGACGAGCGCGTGATGCGCGAGGGCATCGAAGCGGTGGCGGGCGCGGTCGCCTTCGTCCGGTCGCTGCCCGCCGACCTGCCGCGCGCGGTGGTGTCGTCCAGCTCGACCCGATGGATCGACCGGCACCTGCGCCACATCGGGCTGCGCGAGGCGTTCGGCGACCAGGTCTATTCGGGCGCGGAGCACGTCGCGCGCGGCAAGCCGGCGCCGGACCTCTATCTGTACGCAGCCAACCAGCTGGGCGTCGCGATCGGGGACTGCGCGATCCTGGAGGACTCGCCCGTCGGCGCGACCGGGGCGGTGGCGTCGGGCGGTTACGTGATCGGGCTGTGCGCGGGGACGCACTGCGACGCGGACCACGACGCGACGCTGCGCGCGATCGGCGTCGATGCGGTGGCGGCCGATTACGACGAGGTGCGGCGGCTCCTCGCATAGAGGCCGGCGACGAGGTCGTACGGGATCGCCGCGCCTTCGCGCGCGATCATGCGCCAGGCGAGGCGCCGCGGGCCGCGGCGCGGCAGGCGGACGGGGCGGCTGCGCAGGCCCCAAAGGCGGAACAGCATCGTCACGCGCGGCTGATGATAGGCGTCGGTGCAGCTCAGGATCTCGCGGTAGCCGTGCGCGTGCGCGAAGCGGGCGGCGGCGCGGACGGTCTGGAGCGTGTCGTCGCTCTCATCGTCCTCGATCAGCCGGTCGGGGTGAAGCGTGCCGGCGAGCAGGCGCGCCATGACCGACGCTTCGGACGGCGGAAAGCGGCCGACCCCGCCCGACAGGAAGAGATCGACGCGCGGATCGTTCTCCGCCACCGCCGCGGCATAGCCGACACGGCGCGCGAGCGTGGCGCTGGGCGTCCCGTCGGGGCGGACGGCGGCGCCGAACACGACCATCAGGCTCCTTTGTCCGGGAGGGGAGCTCATAGCTGATGCCCGGTGCGGTCGCGCTTGGTGGCGAGATAGTGTTCGTTGTGCGGATTGGGCGGCAGGTGGTGCGGCACGCGCTCGACCACGGTGATGCTCGCCGCCTCCAGCCCCGCGACCTTGGCGGGGTTGTTGGTGAGGAGGCGCACGCGCTCCTGCCCGAGCAGCCGGAGCATCCGCCCCGCGACACCGAAGTCGCGCGCATCGACGGCGAAGCCGAGCCGGGTATTGGCGTCGACCGTGTCGAAGCCCTGGTCCTGGAGCTGGTAGGCGCGCAGCTTGTTGATCAGGCCAATGCCGCGCCCCTCCTGACGCAGGTAGAGGAGGATGCCCCAGCCGGCGTCGGCGATGGCGTGGATCGCGGCGTGGAGCTGGGGCCCGCAATCACATTTCAGACTGCCCAGCACGTCGCCGGTCAGGCATTCGGAATGGAGGCGGACCAGCGGCGGCGCGCCGGTGGGCTGGCCGATCAGCAGCGCGACGTGCTCGTCGGTCGAGTCGGGCGCGCGGAAGGCGACGATCTCCGCGTCTTCCGCGCCCGCGACGGGCAGGCGCGCGCGGGTCGCGATCGCGAGGCGGGTGGCATCCCCGTGCGCGTCGAGATCGGCGGTGGTGACCGCCACCTCCGCGGCGCCCGCGTCGCCGACCCAGAAGGCGGGCAGCAGCCCGGCGAGGCGGGCGAGCCGGAGTGCGGCGTCGGCGCCGGGCGGGGGCGGCGCGGTGCGGTACGGGCCCTTGAGCGGGGGGGCGAGGTCGAGCTGCGGATCGGCGAGCGCGGTGGCGGCGGCCTGGTTGAGCCAGGGCGCGCGCTCGACCAGCACGGGGTGGGTTGGATCGGCGGCGGCGAGTTGATTCGTCAGCTTCAGCGTCGCGGCGCGGCCCGCGGCGATGAGGACGCCGGTGCCGCCGAACGCGGCGCGGCTGTCCGCGTCCGCCGTCTC